>CACXDP010000230.1 GCA_902766445.1 uncultured Coriobacteriaceae bacterium | reverse complement strand
CGATTCTATCAGCACAACGGCATCGACCCGCAGGGTATCGCGCGTGCTGTCGTCGTCCAGTTCACAGGCGGTTCCGAAGGCGCCTCGACCATCACCCAGCAGCTCGTGCGCAACACGGTTCTCTCCGACGAGCAGTTCGAACAGACTCTCAAGCGCAAGGTGCGCGAGGCATACATCGCCATCCAGATGGAAAAGAAATACTCCAAAGACCAGATTCTGATGATGTACATCAACACCATCTACTATGGCCACGCTGCCTACGGCATCGAGGCCGCCTCCATCACCTACTTCAACAAGGATGCAAAGAACCTCACGCTCGCCGAGGCTGCCCTACTCGCTGGCCTGCCGCAGTCCCCCTCCTACTATGATCCCCTCAAGAATCCGGAGGCCGCTATCGCCCGTCGCAACACCGTGCTCGAGCGCATGTATGGCGCAGGCGACATCACCGAGGAGGAAAAGAACGCCGCGCAGGCCGAACCGCTCACTCTCAACGAAGGTCAGGTCATGGAGGAGCAGGGCACCTACCCATACTTCACTGACTACGTGAAGCAGCTCCTGCTCGAGACCTTCGAACAGGACGTCGTCTTCCAGGGCGGCCTCAAGGTCTACACGACTATCGAGCCCGAATCGCAGGCACGCGCCGAGGCAGCCGTGCAGGGCAGACTCGAGGAGTACGGCAACGACCAGCTTGAGGCGGCGCTCGTGGCCATCGAACCCGACACCGGCAACATCATCGCCATGGTGGGCGGCCGCGACTACAACAAGGACCAGTTCAACCTTGCCACCCAAGCGAACCGTCAGCCGGGCTCTAGCTTCAAGGCCCTCACGCTCGCGGCAGCGATGAGCGAGGGGATGAACCCGAACATCCTGATCAACTGTGACTCTCCCATCCAGGTCCTGCCCACGTGGAAGGTCCAGAACTACGGCAATACGAGCTATGGTGTACTCAGCCTACAGGACGCGACCGCCGTCTCGTCAAATACCGGCTACGTGCAAGTCGCGCAAGCCATCACGCCAGACAAGATTGTTGAATATGCTAGCAAGATGGGCATCGACCCCAACCGCCTCGAGCCTACGCTCTCCATCACGCTTGGCTCATATGGCGTCCCGCCGGTGGAGATGGCGGAGGCCTATGCGACACTCGCAACTGGTGAGATCCATCGCGATGGCACCGCCATCCTGCGCATCGAGGACCGCAACGGCAACGTCGTCTACCAACACGAGAATGCTGAAGAGCGCGCTCTCGCCCCGGCCATCGCCCAGGCCGAGACCGAGGTGCTCAAGACCGTCATCACCTCGCCTCAAGGCACTGCAGCTTCCATGCAGGGCTTGTTGACGATTGACCAGCCCGTGGCGGGCAAGACCGGTACCACCGAGGAGTTCCGTGATCTGTGGTTCTGCGGCATCACCCCACAGCTCTCGGTAGCTATCTGGTGCGGCTACCGCACCGACGAGCCCGTCTACATCAACCGCGCCGTCGCCCATCCCGACGGCACGGCCTGCCCCATCTTCGCCTCCTTCGTCAACGCGATGCTCGAGAACGTCGACCGCATGGAGTTCCCAACCACCGATGAGGCCCCCATCTACAAGGAGAACTCCGAGTGGGTCTTCTCAAATACCGATGGGAGCATCAGCGCCCAGGAGAACGGCGTCAGCAGCCTGAGCAATCCCTTCGGGTACCCGGACGATTACAACAATTACAACAATTACAACAACTGGAATAATTGGAACAACTGGAACTACTACGAAACTGACGACTACTCGGGCATGGGTACGGGCTACTCGGGCACGGGTACGGGCTACTCGGGCACGGGCACGGGAACCGGTTCAGGCAGGGGAACGAGTAGCAGCTCGAACAGCGCCTATGGCGTTGACGACTACAGCGGCTACGGTACCGGCAGCTCGAGTAGCAGCGGCGCCTATGGCGTTGACGACTACAGCGGCAGCACCTACTAGCACGCAATAGCGCAGAGAACGAAAGCTCCCCACGGTGTTAGGACAGATAGCGCCGTGGGGAGTTTTTTATTGCCCGTCTGCACCATCACTCTGAAGCAGCTTCAGGAGCAAGGCGGTGGCCTCAGCGGACTCAATGCTGCGAGCAATGGCCAACACGGTATCACTCCCCGCTATGGTCCCCGCGACATCTGCAAGATTCGTCGCATCTATAGCGGCGGCAACACCGGACGCAGTTCCCGAATGCGTTTTGATCACCACGAAATTGTCTATCCGCTCAACGTCCTTCACGAACTCCGAGACCATACGTCGTAAGTGCAGGTCTTCCGCAAGCACATATATACCCTCGGGCAGCTTTCTCAGCCCCATATCCGTAATGTCGCGGCTGGCAGTCGCTTGCGTGACGGCATACCCACGTGCACGCAACTCGTCCACAAGATCCTTCTGAGTCCTCACCGACTTATTGCGGACGATCCAGCGTATTGCCTCATGTCGTTCTTTGCGACTCTTCATGGCGGTGCGCCTCCTCTTCTCAACCAGCGCTTGCATAAAATTATCACAGTATGTCGGAAGCGTTCTTTCGGCGGAACATGTTCCGCAAACAACACGTGCACATGCAAACAACTACGCTCGTGCGCCCGAACGACGGGCATTTTTGGTAACTGGGCGACACGCACTGGCACAATGCAGTAAATAACAATAGTATGTACGTACGCATGTATCGCTCTCATGGAGGCAACATCATGGCCAACTCAACTAGGGATCGAAGCCGCACCTCTGGCAGGAGGTCATCATCGGGGCGCTCATCACGGTCGTCCTCCCGCTCGCGTCAGTCTGATGGACGAGCGCGTTCTCGCCAGCAGCGAAACGCAACTCAGGGCGGCACCTCTCATAGCCGCCGCGGCACGCTCACGCGTCCCGACACCGGCTACACGCTTCATTCGCGTCGAGTACGCCGCGATGGGGTAAGTAGTCTTTCTGCCCTTCTCAAACCGCGAGTCCTGCTACTTGTGCTCATCGTCCTTGTCGTAGTGATAGTCATGGGCATCGGTATATCTAGCTGCGTACGTCGCAGCAACGAGGCCGCTACCACAGCCAATGAGGCCTCAAAGCCAAAGAACGAGCAAGACGATCGCGTCGCGGTCGGCGTCTCGGCCGCGATGACCTCGCGCTTCACCGAAGCTCTCGACCAAGGCAATCTCCTTGCCCAAATCGCAGAGAACGCAGATCAGTATGATGATGAGAGGCTTCTCGAGCTTGCGCTCACCGAACCCGATGCAATTGCGTTCGTGGCAAACTATCCCACTTCCGACAAGTCCAGTCGGCCGTATGATGGCACGGTGAAACGTGGCGAAGTTCCCCTACTCTATGATTGGGACTCACATTGGGGTTCCGTCACCTATGGTGACGGCCCTGTAGCCGTTACCGGGTCAGGACCCACCACGTTGGCCATGGCATATATGGGACTTACGGGCAAGACCGACAACACTCCCACCGAAATCGCCCAACAGGCGAGCAAGAGCAACTATACCGACTCGGAATCCGGCAGCAAAAAGGAGCTCTTCTCGAAGCTCGCCACCACGCTAGGACTGAATAGCGATCAGTTAGACATCTCTGGCGATACGCTCCTCTACACTCTCGGCGACAACACCGTAGTTGCCGTTGAGCTCAAGGATTCGACATTGACTGACAATGCGCACTGGGCTCTCGTTGTCAACGCAAACAGCGACGGATCGGTAACGCTCTACGATCCAACATCGAGCGTTGTCTCAGCTCGAACGTGGAATCCCGGCACAATTGCCGACTCAAGCGATGCGTTTTACTCGATTACCATTTCTGATGAGGCCCTCGAGAAACTCGAAAACAGCTCATCGTCGAGCAGTAACTCCTCAAGCTCAAGCAGCTCTAGCAGCTCCTCCCGTTCGAAGCGCTCAAGCAGCACGACGGATGAGACCGAGGAAGACGAAACCAAAACCGAGGAAGAGACCTACTAAACGACGAGGCTCACATAGTAGTGCAAGGGGGAGGGTCTGATGACCCTCCCCCTTTGCGGGATGCTATGTAACCTGTGACTACGACAGGATGGCCTCGGCGGCAGCCTGGAGCTTGTCGCGAACAGCCTCGGACTCAGCGCGGGTCGCACCCTTGGAGAAGAGGTACGCCTTGACCTTGGGCTCGGTGCCAGACGGACGGAAGATGACCTTGTTGTCATCCTCGAGACGATATTCGATAACGTTGGCGGCGGGAAGCACCTGCGGAGCCTCCTTCTGGAGCCCTCCCACGCGCGGCATCTCGGGGCCGGTCCCGAAGTCGGTCATGCCAACGACCTTGTAGCCGGCGATCTCGGTCAGAGGCTCCTCGCGGAGGCTCTTCATGAGGGCGGCCATCTTGTCGGCACCAGCGGCGCCGGGGAAGCTGGCGTTGACAGTGCCGTTCAGATAGTAGCCGTACTTCTTGTACAGCGCCTCCATGGCGTCATAGAGGTCCATGCCACGGGCGGCATAGTCGGAAGCCATCTCGACGGCGAGCATCGTGGCGACGATGGCGTCCTTGTCGCGAGCGTGCGTACCAGCGAGGTAGCCGTAGGACTCCTCGAAGCCCACCAGGTAACGATCCTCCTCGCCAGCATCCTTGAGCTGGTCAATCTGGTCGCCGATGAACTTGAAGCCGGTGAGGACGCGACGGACCTCGAAGCCCCAATCCTTGGCAAGTGCATCCGGCATCGTGGAGGAGACGATGGTGGTGACGGCAACCTTGGACTTGACGTCCTCGCCGTTCTTCTCGGCCTGCTGCGCCAGCCAGTCCATGAGCAGAACGCCCATCTCGTTGCCGGAAATCAGCACGTACTCGCCGTCATGCGGGATGGCGGTGCCCATGCGGTCGGCATCCGGGTCGGTAGCGACGACGAGCTTGGGCTTGACCTCGTCAGCGAGCTTCAGAGCGAGCTCGAGGGCCTCGCGGAACTCGGGGTTGGGATACTGGCAGGTCGGGAAGTGACCGTCGGGATTCTCCTGCTCGGGGACGATCGAGACCTTGTCGACGCCAATCTCCTTGAGGATGCGGGTCACGCACTCCATGCCGGTGCCGTTGAGCGGCGTGTACACGACGGAGTAATCCTCGCCAGCCTTGAAGCCAGGTACAGAGACCTTCTTGACATCAGCGATGAAGTTGTCCAGAACTTCCTCGGGCGTCCACACGACGAGACCCTTCTCGATGGCCTCGTCGAAGTCCATGACCTCGACGTCAAACGGGTTGACCTTGGCGATGGTAGCGCTGATCTCGTCAGCAGCCTCGTTGGCAATCTGGCCACCGTTGTCGTTGTAGACCTTGTAGCCGTTGTACGGCGCGGGGTTGTGGGAGGCCGTAAGGACGATGCCGGCGGAGGTGCCGAGGTAGCGAACCGCGAAGGAGAGCGTGGGAACGGGCTCAATGCGCGGGTACACATAGACCTTGACGCCATTGGCGGCGAGAACGCCGGCGGCGACCTTCTGGAACTCCTCACCCTTGAGGCGAGAGTCGCGCGCGAGCGCGAGCGTCGGGTTCTCGTAGTGAGCGTTGAGGTAGTCCGCGACACCCTTTGTCGCCTGGGCCACCACGTACTCGTTCATGCGGTTTGTGCCGACACCGAGGGTGCCACGCAGACCAGCAGTACCGAACTCAAGGCTGCGGTAGAACGCGTCGAACAGTTTGTCCTCGTCACCAGCGGCGATGAGGGCATCAAGCTCCTCCTTGAGGTCGGGGATGGTCACTTTCTCGTGCCACTCATCGATGACGGCCTGAATTTTTGCGTCCATGGGGATCACCCTCCCAACTCGATGGCTTGCCATACCTTCGTTTATTCTAGAGGTCATATTGTTACCCGTGCCATACTGCTAGGTGGATGGCAGGTGTTGAGGGGACAAAAGGGGATGAGCAAAGAGGAAACGCGGCGCTTTCCGGAGGAGCGCGAATCAAGAACGGTATACTTTTCCAAAGCAAGCCCGACTGAATGCAGGTGTCCAATGGAACTTTTCGTCACATGTCCTAGCGGCTTCGAGCAACTTCTCGCCAGCGAGCTTCGCGACCTTGGACTCACTTCCGTGCGTCCGTTGCAAGGACGCGTCTCGTGTAGCGGCGACCTGTCCCAAGCGATGCGGACCTGCCTCTGGTCTCGCCTGGGATCGCGTGTCATCGCGGTACTTGGGCGTGTGGAAGCGTCGAACTCCGACAAGCTCTACGAGTCGCTGCGGGCAATCCCATGGGAGGAGCACTTACGCCCCGCACAGACCTTTGCCATCGACGCCTCGGGCAGCAACGCACAGCTTCGCAATACGCAGTTCATAGCGCTTAGGGCCAAAGATGCGCTCATGGACCGGATGCAGCACGCTGTCGGCGCGAGGCCTGTCGTCGATACCAAGCATCCCGAGCTGCGCATCGTGGTGCGTGTCTCGGGCAACCGCGCGACGGTAGGCATCGACCTCGCCGGCACACCGCTCTTTCGACGAGGATACGAGCGAGGCACGTATGGCAATCAGGCCATCGGTGGCATGCGTGCCGACTATGCCGCAGCACTCCTCGCGCTCGGGGGATGGTCTGACGCCGGTGACGCTGACCTGCTGCTTGACGTTCAGGCGGCAAAGGGCACCCTGCTCATTGAGGCGGCATCAATCTCGGCAAGACAGGCGCCGGGTGTCCTGCGCAGCACCTGGGGCTTCGAGGGATGGGCACAGCACGACGCTGACGCGTGGCAAGAGATACTTGCAGAGGCTCGCGAGGCCTTCGTTGAGCATCCATCGATCCGTCTCGCCACGTTGGAGGGTAGCAGGACGACACTTGCGCGAGCTCTGCGCACAGCTGGCATCGCTGCGAGCGTAGAGGTCGTTGCCCCGACGGAGCTCGACTCTCTTGGACAGCCCTCGCTACTCGTTTGCGATCTTATCGAAGCCGCTGACGAACCCGCCACACAGGCACAACTCGTCACCCGCTTCGTTCATGCCGCGGCTCGCACGCACCCGACTCGCACGGTGACGCTCTCCCGCGACGGCCTGCCCACGGTCGCTCTCGGCCACAAACCCACTCAGACCATCGAAACCCTTCTGGGCAGGGATGACGCGCGCCTGTGTCTCTTTGACGAGCTACCGACGACCTCGAACATGCCCATCGTGCTACCTGACGCAGAGCCCATCACGCCCATCGTCGCTGCCAGCGATCAGTTCGCCGCGCGCCTGCGCAAGGTGACACGGCTGCGCGCTCGTTGGGCAAAGCGCGAGGACGTCAGCTGTTACCGCGTCTATGATGCCGACCTGCCCGACTACGCCCTCACAATCGACCTCTTTCAAGGATGTGATCCACGCACGATGATGCCCACGGGCAAGCGCTGGTTGCAAATCTCGGAGTATGCGCCGCCAAAGGAAGTGGATTCGGCGCTTGCCCGCTGCCGCCTCTTGGACGCTCTCGTCATCGCGCCGCAGGTGCTCGAGGTCGACCCACGCAACGTCTTTGTACGGGTACGCCGCCACGCCAAGGGCGGCTCGCAGTATGCCAACGAGGCAAAGAGGCAGGGCAAAGACGTGCGGCGATCGACGGGACGGACAAACAAGCGCACCGAGTCATGGAAAGCTGTCCCCAAGGGGGCACACCTCATCGAGGAGGGCGGCCTCGTCTTTGAGGTCAACTTCTCACAGCGTTTGGACTGCGGCATCTTCCTCGACCATCGCGAGACACGCTCCATGCTGCGAGAGATGGGCAAGCAGACGAAGGGGTCCAAGCGCTTCCTGAACCTCTTTGCCTACACCGGCACCGCGACCTGCTACGCCGCAGACGGCGGGATGATCCACACGACCACGGTGGACCTCTCGCGACCCTCCCTCGACTGGGCACGTCGCAACATGGAGCGCAACGGCTTCGAGGGCAGGGAGCACGAATACGTCCAGGCCGACGTACTCGCTTGGGTTGACGAGCAACGCCACAGTCGCAACCGTTGGGACCTCATATTCTGCGACGTGCCGACCTTCTCGAACTCCAGCCGCATGCGAGGGCGCTCCTTCGACGTGCAGCGCGACCATGCCGAGCTGATCATCAGCCTTTCGCGTCTCTTGACGCGCGATGGAACCTGTGTCTTTTCCTGCAACCTTCGCACCTTCTCACCCGACCTCGACAAGCTTGCTCGCGCCAAGGTAGAGGTGGAGGACATCACGGCGCAGACCATCCCCGAGGACTTCGCACGCAACAAACGCATCCACCACACCTACCTCGTACGACGCGTGCGCGATAACGCACCGACAAAAGGAAACGTCCATGAGCATAGATAGAGGTCGAGCCACCCAAGCGTTCGACTCGTATGTAGCCGCATACGACCCAGCGAACCCGCGCATCGCCCTCAAGGTGGCGCATACCTGGCGTGTGGCCAGCCTCTGTGATCGCATTGCAATCTCGGAGTCACTCGATACTGACCTGGCATGGCTTTGCGGGCTTCTTCACGACATCGGACGATTCGAGCAGGTCAGGCGCTTCGACACCTTCAACGACGCGGCATCGGTCGCACACGCCGCACTGGGAGCAGAGCTGTTGTTTGGCGCAGATGGCGCCTCGAGCGGACTCATCCGAACTTTCGCAAGCGATGACACGCAGGACGAGCTCATCCATACCGTCATCGCGACCCATAGCGACTATCGTCTCCCCCACGACCTCGACCCACGCACGCGGGCATACTGCGACGTGCTCCGCGATGCCGACAAGATAGACATTCTCAAAGTTAACTGCATCTGCCCCATCAAAGACATCTATGGGGTCACCGAACTCGACATGGCGGCAAGCGAACTCTCGCCCGCCGTGGTCGATGCGTTCTACGAGCACCACACTATCCCACGCGATATCCGCTCCTACCCTGCAGACATTCTGGTGGGTCACATATGCTTCGCGTGGGAGCTGGTATACCCCGAAAGCCGCGTCATCCTCTTGGAACAAGGCCGTCTCGAGCACATGCTCTCCTGCCGCTTTGCCAACCCTCGCACGCAAGCGACCTTCCAAGCAATGGCCAACCACATGCGCGAGCAGTTTTGTCATCCATGAGGATGAGAGCCGAAGAGTCGTACGCAGCACACTTGATGCGTTTGTCCTTGGTATTTGTGCGACGCCGAGGGACCACCCGCCACTCTGTGCTAGCATGTAAGACTCATTATTGTCTGCAAAGAAGGACGAGGTCATGCATAACGTGTTCAATCGCTGCCTAGCATTCTTCCTCTCAGCCACCCTCCTCACGGCGGGTCTGCCAGCAAATGCAGTGGCAGAAGCAACGGCGCCTGCGCCATCCGAGGGCGCAACATCCACCGAAGTTGATAGCCAGCACGAGGAATCTACGAAGACCAAACTCCTCGTAGAGTATCGCGTGCGCCACGCTGACGACAAGGCATGGTCTGGCAAGGACGACGGCTGGGTGTCGTGCGACTCGTCATTGCTATCAGCGAGCACGGGACTGACCAAGGGTGCGGATGACGCAAATACCGTAAAGCCTGCCAAGGACACAGAGGTTACCGACGAGGATGCCGAGGAGGCCCCGGAGGACGAGGAGGCGAGCACCGACGAAGGATCGAAGGATTCCACGTCGGATGATCAGACCGAGAGCGACGCGGATGAAAGCGATGCAACATCCGACGACCAGACCACGTCTGAGGGCGAAGACGAAAGCAACGAAACTAACGCTGAAGCCAATACCAAGACCGAGGCGGCTTCGGACACGAACCTACCAACAGCCCTGACTTCAGTCGCACTACGAACTTCGGACGATGCAACACGCATCGAGTATCGCCTGCTTGACGCTGACGGCACGTGGCAGAAGGACTGGACATCAAACGGCGAAACGTCCACCATCGAGAAGGGCATCTACGGCATCGAGACGCGACTTGTGGATGCGAAGGACGCTGCTGGCAATGATGGCGAGGGCATCAGAGAGGACCTTGCCGTATGGTATCGCGTCCGGACATCCGAGGGAGCCTGGCTCGACTGGACATGCAACGGAAAGCCAGCCGGATCCAGCTCAGCACCCATCGTCGACATGCAGGTCGTGCTCGCTGCCAAGGACGCACGTCCTACCACACCCGTGCAGCCCGCCTTTGAGGGAACGCTCAAGGAGGATGCAACAACAGCCGCGGATGAGAACGGCACAACTGAGGAATCTTCGCAGGAGCCTTCCGAGGAAAAGTCCGACGAGGCTTCTGACAGCGTTACCGACAAGGAGGTCGCCGACGCGGCAAGCGCCGAGAACGCAGTCACTCTCGACACCCAAGCCGAGTCCGACGAGCAAAACGCCGACACAGGCACCGACGAGGTCGTCCTCGAGGGACAAGCCGAGTCGGAGGCACCAGAACCCACGGGGCTAGGCGACGGAGGTGATGACGCCAACCTTGAAGCTCAAGCGGATGCCCCAAGCATCGAGTACCAGACGCATGTGCAGCAAATCGGTTGGCAAAACTGGGTAAAGAACGGCGCTGTCGCGGGCACGAGCGGCAGGTCCCTTCGTCTCGAAGCCCTGCGAATCCGACTCAAGAACGCAAGCGGCTCCGTCGTCTACTCCACTCATGCGCAGACTTATGGCTGGCTTGGCGAGGTCAGCAACGGTGCGGATTCGGGTACGACCGGCGAGAGCAAGCGCCTGGAGGCCGTAACCATACGCCTCACGGGCGATATCGCGCAGACCTATGACGTCTGGTACCGTGCCCACGTACAGACTTATGGCTGGCAGGACTGGGTAAAGAACGGTACCATTGCGGGAACAGAAGGGCAGTCCAAGCGCGTTGAGGCGCTGGAAATTCTTCTGGTGAAGAAGGGTGATGCTGTTCCCACCACGTCAGGCTCACAGTACGTACCTACCCCAGCCCCAGCATCACCATCGCTCTTTTATCAGACGCACGTGCAGACCTACGGCTGGCAGAATGAGATGTCAAACGGCCAGACCGCCGGAACGAGCGGTGAGTCCAAGCGCCTTGAGGCCATGCGCATCTCTTTGCGTGGCGCGAGCGGCGGCATCAGCTATCGCACGCACGTGCAGACCTATGGTTGGCAGGATTGGCGAAACAATGGCGATCTTGCTGGTACGAGCGGTGAATCCAAGCGCCTTGAGGCATTCCAGGTCAAGCTCACCGGTGCCGTCGCAAACGACTACGACGTATGGTACCGCTGCCACATACAGAGCGTCGGCTGGATGGACTGGGCAAAGAACGGAGAGAGCGCCGGGTCAGAAGGCTATAGCCTACGCATGGAGGCCATGCAGATCAAGCTGCTGCCCAAGGGATCCGCCGCACCAAGCAATTTTGACTCCAATACGAGTGCGCCATTCCTCTCTACGCCAACGGTGAGCTATAACGCCAAGCTCGCAAAGGGCGGGTGGCAAGATGAGCGGTCAAACGGCGTCACGGCTGGCGCGACAGGTGTCAGCGCGCGTATCCAACAGATTAAGGCACAGCTCTCCACCAATATAGACGGCGGACTCCGCTATGGCGTATGCAGCAACGGTGGATCTTGGCAGGCATGGCAAAGCGATGGTGCGGTAGCAGGAACGACAGGCCAGAACGTTAACGCCTTGCGCATGCAGCTCACCGGCACCGCAGCGGACCTCTTTGACGTATGGTATCGCGTCCACGTCGCCCGTGTGGGTTGGCTCGACTGGGTAAAGAATGCTGCCATCACAGGGTCGGACGGAAGCTCATACCCCATCGAGGCCTTCGAGGTTCGTATCCAGCGCAAGAACACTGCTGCCCCTGGCAGCACCGCAAATCCCTTCCACTACGCCAACCAACTCAACGGCGTGGACATCTCGGGATGGGACCAAGGCATCAACATCGCAGGGACTGATGCAGAGTTCATGATCATCAAGGCCACCGAGGGCGTCTCGACCCCTGGCAAGCCTGCCACACGTTACAACCCTTGGTACGAGACTTGGGCAAACCAGGTTCTCAATACCGGACGCCTCTTGGGCTTCTATCATTACGCAAACGGCGGTGACGCCGTGAAGGAAGCCGACGAGTTCTACGAGGCTATTAAGGACTTCAAAGGCCGCGCTATCGCCTGTCTTGACTGGGAGGGCGACGGCAACAAGCTCTTTAACACCGGCATGGACGTTGCCTGGTGCAAGAAGTTCCTCGATAGGCTCAAGGAGCGCTATGGCGGCACGCCTTTCATCTACACGAGCAAGAACTACGTCAATGCATACGATTGGACCTCAGTAGCAAACTCCTACCCGCTTTGGGGTGCCGAATATCCCGACTACAACGATGTCCTCGGTTACCAGTCAAATCCTTGGCAGTCCTCGAGGGGCTGGGGCGCCTGGGGATCCAAGCCAAAGATATTCCAGTATACGGGCACTGGCGTGCTGGTCAACAATGGAGGCATCGATTATTTCGACTTCGACCTCTTCTACGGCGATAAGTCCTCTTGGGAGTCGTATCTCAGGTAATCAAGTAGACTACTAAATTGCGACTGAAAGGACGCGGACCCCAGCGATTAACTCAGGGGTCCGCGTCTTTCATTAGTGTCTTTTGTAATGAAGAGCAGTTAACGCTCGGCAAACAGCTTAAGGAGGTAGTAACCGACCCCAGCATCGTCGTTTGACAGCGTGACACTGTCTGCTGCTTCCTTAACCTTTGTGGAGGCGTTGGCCATTGCGACGCCATCGCCCGCCACATACAACATGCTCGCGTCGTTGTCCTCGTCACCAAAGGCAATTGCCGACGTCATAGGGATACGCAGGTGGTCACAAAGCCACGCCAACGCGTCCCCCTTCGTAACGCCTGGAGCCATAAACTCGACATCCATAGGATCACCGCACGCAGACGAGAGGCCACCCACCTCTTCTGCCTCACGACGAAGCTTTGGTCGAATGCTGACATCGCCAAAGAAGCACGTGAGCTTTTCGATGACGTGGGCACGCTCCACGATCTGAGGCACCGTCATATCGACGGGCTTACGCACTCGGCGCAGGGTCTCTAGGGTAGCGGGCTCAATACCGAGCGACCCCATGGAGTCATATCTAGCACGCTCCGAATATACCATCCCATCGGCAAAGACATCAAAGGTGACGGGCCATTCGCGCACCCTATCAAAGAGCTCGAGCACGCACCGCTTCTCAATGCCACGGGTTCTCAGGTTGCGCCTCGTGCGCAGGTCAGTTATGACGGCACCATTCGCCGCCACGACGTAGCGCACAGCCGGGTGAGTGGAGACCTCCTCGGGAACCGCATAGGCGGGACGCCCTGTACACGGCACGAATTCGACACCTCGCTCGGCCAGGCAGTCAAGCGCACGCAGGTTCTCGGGCGGCACGGACTTGTCCGCAGCGAGTAGCGTGCCGTCCATGTCACAAAAGACAATACCGGGCACCCGCATGTGTTTCCTTCCTGACGGCAAAGACCGTCCTAGCGACGCGCCTACCGTCGATCTGGCAGCGATACGTACGCGCGCTCCTCCATGCACGAATTGTAGGCCGGACGGATGATGCGTGCCGCGCCATAGAGTTCCTCCATGCGGTGAGCCGCCCAGCCCGCCATGCGTGCGATGGCAAATATCGGCGTAAACATGTCCTGCGGGATCCGCAGCATGCTGTAGACGAAACCGGTGTACATGTCGATGTTTGTCGAGATAGGCTTGCTGATACCACGCACCTCGCGCATGAGCAACGGCCCCAAGCGTTCCACGCGCTTGATGAGTTCGAATTTCTCGCGCTCACCGCACTGGTCGGCAAGCCTGCCAGCATAGCGCTTGACAATCTCTGCACGTGGGTCAGTGACCGTGTATACGGCGTGTCCCAAGCCATAGATGAGACCAGAGTGGTCAAAGGCATCACGCTGAAGGATGCGAGTGAGGTAGGCAGCCAGCTCGTCATCGCTTTCCCAGTTCTGCACGTGAGCAGCAATGTCTTCAATCATCTCGCCGGCCTTGTAGTTCGCCCCACCATGCTTGGGACCCTTGAGCGAGCCAATGGCAGCTGCATAGGCAGAGTATGCATCTGTGCCAGAAGAAGAGAGCACGCGCGTCGCGAAGGTCGAGTTGTTGCCGCCACCGTGCTCGGCATGCAGCATGAGCATGACATCGAGCAGCAAAGCCTCATCACGCGTGAACCCCTCATCACCGCGCAGCACGTCAAGGATGCTCTCGGCAACGGAGTAGTCCTCACGCGCCGGCGGAATGGCGACACGACGGTCCTCCTGAGTGGCCTGATAAGCCGCGTGCGCTACGCTCGCCACGCGAGGCCAACGGCCAAGCAACGAGAGAGCCACGTCAATCTCGTGCACCGGCGACACATCATCGGGCGTAGGGTCAAAGGCGTACAGCAGCAACGTCGCGCGCTGCAAGACGTTCATGATCGAGTGACTATATGTAGTGCGCGGGAAGTTGGAGAGATAGCTGTCTGGAAGCTGGCGACGCGACGCGATACGTGCGTTGAAGTCATCGAGCTGCGCCTCAGTGGGGAGTGCACCAGCGATGAGGAGGTAGGCGACCTCCTCATAGCCAAAGCGGTTATTTGCATAGCTTCCCTCCACGAGGTCGCCCATGCTGTACCCCCGCAGCGTGAGCTGGCCCTCATCAGGCAGAACGCTACCGCCCACGCGCTTGTAGCCATGCACACTCGATACGGTGGTGAGGCCCACGAGAACACCCGAACCATCTGCATTGCGAAGGCCGCGTTTCACGTCGTAGCGCTCGTAGAGCTCAGTGGGAACGGCATCCACGTGGTTCATGCCATCATAGAGCTGCTGCGCCACGCTGGGAATCCCCATGGAAACAGACGGCATCGGATAGCTGTCGAGTTCACGTCCGAGAGCCGAGGTTTCCCTGTCCGAAAGGAACTCGCGAATACGAGCACGTAGTTGTGGTAGGGCCATTGTACGACCTCCCTTGCCTAGAGTCGGTACATGAACTTGAAGACTTCCTCACGCTGCATGCTGATCTGCACGCCTAGCTTGCCCGAGAGCTCGGCAAGCTGAGACTGCAGCTCGGCAAAAGACACATCGGTCCCACCAAGGTCCACAAGCATAGTCATGGTAAAGATGCCTTGAAGAATGGTCTGAGAGATGTCCAAGATGTTTGCGTCGTGCTCGGCCAAGACTCCTGTCACAGCCGCGACGATGCCTGAGCGATCGCTACCCAAGACGGTAATAATCGCACGGTCGAGCGTCACCTCGTCACGTGCCGCCATGATGCCTCCCCT
>CACXDP010000229.1 GCA_902766445.1 uncultured Coriobacteriaceae bacterium | reverse complement strand
GGCAAAGATGAAGCAGCTGGAAGAGGCGGGCATATATGTGGTTCCGGCATCGGTCAACCTCTCTCGTTCTGACTTCGAGGCCTGCGATATGGTGGAAGAGGTGCGCAAGCGCGTGGACGCGGCCGGTATCGACCGCAGCATGGTCAACGTCGAGATCACCGAGACCGCGCTCGGTCGCGACTTCGACTTCATGAAAGAGCAGGTCGAACGCTTTCACGCGCTTGGGTTCCAGGTGTGGATGGACGACTTTGGAAGCGAATACTCCTCGCTCGACTACCTCCAAAGCCTTACTTTCGATCTCATCAAGCTCGACATGCGCTTCATGCGGCAGTTCGACAACGGCGACAAGAGCAAGGTCATTCTCACCGAGTTGGTTAGGATGGCCATAGGCTTGGGAATCGACACCATCTGCGAGGGCGTGGAGCGTCAGGATCAGGTCGACTTCTTGCGCGAAGTCGGCTGCAGCAAGCTGCAGGGATACTACTTCAGTAAGCCGGTGTCGTTGCCAGAGTTGCTCGAGCGCTATCAGGATGGATCGACCATCGGCTTCGAGAATCCGGCTGAGGCGGAGTACTTCTCGGCTGTCGGACGCGTCAACCTCTACGACCTGTCCTCGATTGCGCACGAGGAGTCGCAGGACCTTCGTCACTACTTCAACACGCTCCCCATGGCGGTGTTTGAGTCGTCGGGGGATTGTTTCAGACTTACGCGTTGCAACCAGTCGTATCGACAGTTTGCCGAGACGACCTTTGGGGACATTCAAGTGGGGGTAAACATTCCCTTCGCACTTGCTGATGAACGTGGTGGTGGCGAGATTATTCGGGCGATGCGGGACTTCAGGGGCAGAGACGACCGCGACCGTCTGACAATTGACGAACTACTGCCTGGTGGCATTCGCGCACATGCGTTGCTGCGCCGCATCGCCGTGAACCCTGTCACGGGGGCCGCTGCCTTCGCTGTCGCGGTCCTCTCGGTGACGGATGACTGAGCGGTATGGTTGAGGCGCTGCTATGGAGCACGCTTGTGTGCGCGGCGTTTGCGCTAGCGGTACGGTTGCTGTTGCCGCGAGTGTTGGCGTGGCGTGGGATATGGTTTTGCTGGCACACGCGCTTCGGTCCAGCGCTTGTCTTTGATTCCGAGGACGAGGACGGCACGACGGTGCGGCTGCTCAATGTCAACGGCACGTACCAGAGCGTGTGCTACGTGGATGACGACCTGCTGTGGGTGCCCACGTGCGAATACCATCGCACGTGGGGTCGTGAGGTGCGACGGAGGTTCGGTCCGGCATCAGAGGCTCCCGAGCAGCGGAGGGCCCTCGTCATGGGAGGTGGGGGTTACTCTTTCCCCAAGTGGCTCGTGGCATACCGTCCTGACTTCTCATGCGAGGTGGTCGAGATTGACCCCGCCATCAAGCGCATTGCATGCGAGCGATTCTTTGTGGATCGGCTTCTCGAAAAGTTCGAATGCGAAGCGACTGGCCGGCTCGTGCTTGAGGTGGCCGATGCCTGGGACTACTTGCTGGCCGATGAGGATGGTTATGACCTCATCGTTAACGATGCGTTTGGCGGCAACAAGCCTCTGGGCAGGCTCTCGGGCAAAGAAGGTGCGCGGACGATTCGCGCTCACCTGCGCAAAGGCGGACTCTACATTGGCAACGTGCGGACACCGCTCGAGGGCCGGCGTGCCAAGGCGCTCGACGAGACGGTACGGGCGTTCGAGACGGAGTTCGCCCACGTGCGTGTGATTCCAGAACGTCCGGAAGAACCTCGTGCCAAAGGCAACAATACCCTGCTAGCATGGTAGGGTGACGACGGGAGGAGCAATCATGGCAAATGACGTGATGAACGGCACGAACCTCGACGAGTGGCTGGCCGAACCCGACTGCCCGCAGTGCGGCAGCGAGGACGTCACCTGCACCGACAGCTACCAAGACGGCTTGGGACGCACGGTGAAGGTCTGGTATTGTAACAAGTGCGGTCACACCTGGACCGAGGTCAGCGCGTAGGCCAGTAAGCGAGATCGGTTGTGCTGTCTGGGGATACTCCCCAAGCAGCACGCGTGGCTCATGATTTCTTGTGTGCCGTGCACAATTGCGTGTGCCTCGGCTATACTATCGAATGCGACATTGCGCCGCACGCATGTCGAAATCGGACATTATGGGAGGCATTCATGATTCTAGGAGCTGGCGGCCCAGAGATTCTTATTATCCTGGTGGTCGTACTTATCATCTTTGGGCCGAAGAATCTTCCCAAACTCGGCTCGGCCTTGGGCAAGACGGTCAAGAACGTGCGCGAGGGCATGGAAGGCGAGGAAGAAGAGGACGAAGAAAACGGCGACGCGGAGTCGGCCAAGAAGGACACAAAGGAATCCGAGTAGTTCCGTAAGCATAGTCCCACGATTCGCAGCGAGGTTTACATGGCAACGAACGATATCGTCTTAACCCCAGAGGGATACGCAAAGTACGAGCAGGAGCTCAAGGACCTCGAGCGGGAAAAGCTCGAGATTGCCGATCAGTTGCGCGTCGCGCGTGAGTTCGGCGACCTGTCGGAAAACGCAGAGTATGACGCTGCACGCGAGGCTCAGGCGCAGAATGAGGCGCGTATCCTCGAGGTGCGCCATATCCTCAATACCGCGCAGGTCGTGAGCGACGAGATTGTGGGCGAGCGCGGCACCATGGTCTCGGTTGGTAGCACGGTGGAGCTCGAGGGGGCGGGTGGAAAGACCGTCAAGTTTACCATCGTCGGCACCACCGAGACGAACTCTTTGAAGCATCGCATCTCCAACGAGTCGCCAGCTGGATCCGCGCTCGTAGGCCATGTGGTTGGCGACAAGATTGCGTTCTCGACACCGGCGGGCAAGGTTCGTGAGTATACCATAAAGAGCATCACGCGCTAGCGGCTGGCTGCTGACGAAGTCCTCAGGGTCTTCCTTGGCTGCCGCGACAGGTGTCATCGATTTGGCGGTTTGTCTTGACGGGCATCGTGGGGCCATCCCCGTGGTGCCCTCTTGGCATGTAGAGAAGGAGCATCATGGCAGCACAAGAACAGGTCGCGTCCAACGACGAACGAGCGATGCGCCGTGCCAAGCGGCAGGGCCTCATCGACGCTGGAATTGACCCCTATCCCATAGCATCGAATGTCACCGCCCACGTGGGCGAGCTTGTTGCACGCTACGAGGGGCTTGAGCCCGGCGAGCTGGCGCCCGATGACGCGGCCTGCACCATAGCGGGGCGCATCCGAGCGTATCGAGGCCACGGTAAACTGCTCTTCATCGACTTGGAGGACGTGACAGGACGTCTTCAGCTGTTCTGTCGGGTTAACGGTATGGATGAGGCTTCTTGGCAGCTCGCCGGCGACCTCGATGTGGGTGACATCATCGAGGCGACCGGCGTGCCCACGCGCACACGGCGCGGTGAGTTCTCGCTCATGGTCTCGGGGCTGCGTCTGCTCTCCAAGTCCCTGCGCCCCTTGCCCGAGAAGTTCCACGGCCTCTCCGACCGCGAGGTGCGTTATCGTCAGCGCTACGTGGACCTCATCATGAATCCCGAGGTCAAGGATACCTTCGTTAAGCGCTCGCGCCTCATCAGCGCCATCCGGCGCTACATGGAGGAGCAGGGATATCTCGAGGTTGAGACACCCATCCTGCAAGAAACTCTTGGCGGGGCAAACGCACGCCCCTTCACAACGCACTTCAACGTGCTCGACCAGGATTGCTATCTGCGCATCGCCACCGAGCTGCACCTCAAGCGCTGCATCGTCGGCGGCATGGAGCGTGTCTTTGAGGTGGGGCGTCAGTTCCGCAACGAGGGGATGGACCTCACGCACAATCCCGAGTTCACGAGCATGGAAGCTTACTGCGCTTACGGTGACCTCTCCACGATGAAGAAGCTCTCCGAGGGCCTCTTTCAGGCGTGCGCCAAGGCCGTGGGCAAAGGTGAACAGATTGAGTATCAGGGCCAGACGGTGAACCTTGCGAGTCCGTGGCGGTCGGCTCCGATGAGCGAGCTCGTGAGCGAGGTGCTTGGCGAGGACCTTTCGATTGACACGCCGGTCGAGCATCTGCGTGAGCTGCTTACGGCCAATGATTTGGAGTGGGAGCCGAGCTGGGGTGCGGGCAAGCTCATCTTTGAGCTGTACGACGAGCTGGTCGAGAAGACCCTCGTTAATCCGACCTTCGTGTGTGACTATCCCGTCGAGGTGAGCCCGCTTGCGAAGCGCCGTGCCGACGACCCGCGCCTCACTGATCGCTTCGAGCTGGTCATCTGTGGCAAGGAATACGCGAACGCATTTAGCGAGCTCAACGACCCGGTGGATCAAGAGGGTCGCTTCGCTGCGCAGGTTGAAGCCAAGGCAGCAGGCGACGACGAGGCCATGGAGTACGACTACGACTACGTGCGCGCGCTCGAGTACGGCATGCCCCCGGCGGGCGGCATCGGCTATGGCATCGACCGCATGGTGATGCTGTTCTGCGACCAGCCTGCCATCCGCGACGTGCTGCTCTTCCCGCACCTGCGCCCGGAACGCCGCGAACAGCCGACGCGCGGGGCGGCTTCTGTGGATGAAGCGCCGAAGGCGGCTGCGGAGGTTACCGTTCCGGTCGAGGATGTCCCGACAGACGGCGCGCTCGATGCGGGCATCACGCGTGAGCAGGCGTATGACCTTCTCTGCGCGCACAACAAGGACGCTTTCCACATCCGTCACAGCGAGACGCTCGAGGGCCTCATGCGTTACTTCGCGCAGAAGTACGACCCGGAGAACGTCGAGTTCTGGGGCATCGTGGGTCTGCTGCACGACCTTGACTGGGAGGAATACCCCGAGTCGTCACTGCACACGGTCAAGGCGGCAGAGATGCTTGCCGAGGTGGGAGCTAATCCGGCTCTGGCCCACGCCATCCAGACGCACAACTCCGAAAACATCCCCGACCTCCCGGCTCCCGAGCATCAGATGGAGAAGGTGCTCTGGGCATGCGACGAGCTTTCCGGCCTCATCCAAGCGGCCGTCCTCATGCGCCCGAGCAAGTCGGTAATGGACTTCAACGTCAAGTCTCTGCGCAAGAAGTACAAGGACAAGCGCTTCGCTGCTGGCTGCGACCGTCAGATCATTGCGAAGGGCGCCGAGCTCATGGGCATGGACTTGGGCGAGCTCTTTGCGGCCGTCATCGAGGCCATGCAGGCCATCGCCCCCGATCGCGACAGCTTTGGCAAGTAGCAGAGAAACACCTGTAGCGGCCAACGCAGTAAAGAGGGCAGTCCCACTCGGTTGATGGGGCCGCCCTCTGCGGCTTGTTCTCTGTGATTGATGGCGATTAGCGCCTCCGACGTAGCGCGTCGAGTTGGAGCTGGTTGATGGGGTCTACCCTCCTGTTTAGGCTGGCACGCGGCATGTTCTCATATGCGTACCTCTGCGCCGCACGCTTGTCTGCGAACCGGCCGATTACGTTGCCCTTCATGTCTATGGCCTCATAGCGTGTGTCGCCTTCGATCTGAGTGTCGAATACGTATCCGCCAGCAATCGATGGGCTTACATGCTATGCTGTAAGGGAATGGCAAGCAACGACGCATGGACGAGCCTATGGACGAGCACAGCCACAACTTGCCGGACAGGATTCCCTATCGGGTACAGTTGCCCACCGCGCAGCAAGTTGCGGCGGCGCTTGCGATACTCTCGCTTGCAGGTCCCATGATGATGGGCGGCGTCCCCGTGCTGCCCGTCACCATGGAAGACGAGCGGCGTCGCCAGCAGGAGGAAATCGCACAGCAGAGCGAATCAAGCGTGGGGACGTACCTGACCTCTCAGGAGGCTGAGTCCGGACTCGCGCTTTCGCAGAAGCGCTTGGCGCATGTTGCAGGCCAGGTCGAGGGCATACGTGACCACGAGGTAGACGAGCTGGACGTGATACGCGCGGCGAATCGCGTGCTTGCCGGGCAGGTGGAGGAGAAGCTCGACGTAAAGTTCCGTTCCGCCTTCAGCAAGGTGGCATGGGACACCGTGGACCTCTACATCCTGCGTGACAACGAGGAGTTCGAGGAGGTTGACAAATCCGTCACCCTGTCAATGATTTGAGCCTCTCAAAGAGCATATCGCGGGAATACTTGCGTTTCCTGAGCTTGTATGTTTGCCGCGCGCGTAATATGGGTAAACAACCCTAGATTAAACTTGAACACGGACGAGGCTGCGGCGCGTGCCGAGCCAAGGGGAAGAGAGACCCACATATGTTTGAGAAGTTTACCGACAAGGCGCGTCGGGTGATGAACCTCGCACAAGACGAGGCGCGCAACCTGGGACGCATGTTCGTGGGCACCGAGCATCTGTTGCTCGCGCTCATCAAGGAGGGGGAGGGCGTCGCGGCCCAAGCCCTCGCGAAGCTCGACGTTACGTATGACGAAACCATCGCCACGGTGCGCGGACTATCCAAGGATGACGGGGAGCCCACGCCGGGTGGCCACATTCCGTTCACGCCGCGTGCCAAGCGCGTGCTTGAGGGTTCCTATCGCGAGATGATGAATCACGGGCAGACCTACATCGCTACCGAGCACCTGCT
>CACXDP010000228.1 GCA_902766445.1 uncultured Coriobacteriaceae bacterium | reverse complement strand
GCGGGGCATCCCTGCTCGCCAAGGCAGATGTCGTCATCTTTGCGGGAAGCCTCGTGAACCCCGAACTCCTCTCGCTCGCACCCGAAGACTGCACGGTGCATGACAGCTCGCGCATGACCTTAGAGCAGGTCATCGACGTCATGGCCGAGGCAACGCACGCCAACAAGGACGTCGTTCGCCTTCACACGGGCGACCCCAGCCTCTACGGAGCCATCCACGAGCAGATGATGCGACTCGACGAGCTGGGAATTCCCTACGACGACACGCCCGGCGTCTCGAGCATGTGCGCTGCCGCCGCAAGCATAGGAGCTGAGTACACCTTGCCCGGCGTGAGCCAAAGCCTCATCGTGACGCGCCTCGCCGGGCGCACGCCGGTACCCGAGACTGAACGTTTGCGCAAGCTCGCGGCGCACGGAAGCAGCATGGCCATCTTTCTCTCGGCGGGATTGCTGAACGAGGTCCAGGCAGAACTCCTGTGTGGGGCCTATGACGAAGAAACCCCCGCAGCGATCGTCTACAAGGCAACGTGGCCAGACGAGCGCGTGGTTCGCACCTGCGTGGGACGTCTTGCCGAGGATGGCGAGCGAGCCGGCATCCGGGCTACGGCGCTCATCCTCGTGGGCGACTTCCTCAAGGCCAAGGGCGAGCGCAGTTGTCTGTACGACCCGACCTTCTCCACCGGCTTCCGAGGAGCCACTCACGCCAATGGACGAGCGACGGGTTTCTCACCTCAACGTCGGTCAAACGACATAGCGCTCGTCTCGTTCAGCGACATGGGACAGGAGCTGGCCGAACGACTGGCGGCAGATCTGGGCGGGCAGGCGTGGCGCTGCGAGTCGGGAGGACTCGCCCAATGGACCTCCGAAGCGTTCGCGAAAAGCGCGGCGCTCGTCTTTGTGGGTGCCACAGGCATCACCGTGCGCGCCATCGCGCCACATCTGCGCGACAAGACCACCGACCCCGCAGTCATTTCCGTGGACGAACAAGGACGCTTCGCAATCCCCCTCGCCAGCGGACACCTTGGCGGGGCGAACGACCTCGCACGACGCATCGAGGAAGCATGCGGGGCTCACGCCATCATCACGACGGCCACCGACGGACGCGGTGTCTTTGCTGTGGACGAGTGGGCACGCCATCAGGGATGCGTCGTGGCGAACCCCGAACGCATCAAGGTCGTTTCGGCCAAGCTCCTCGCGGGGAAAGTTGTGCGCCTGCAATCCGACTACCCGTTGCCCGACGACGCGCCGGCTGGAGTCGTGGCCATAGCGACAGAGGCCTGCCAGCAGAGATGCGTCTCCCACCACTCCCCCGACATCGTGCTCTCCCCGCGCTCAAACATCGGGGCGGGAGCGCTGCACGTCGTGCCCCGCGTACTCGTGGCGGGCGTCGGCTGCAAGCGCGGTACGCCAGCAAACCTCCTCGTCGAACGACTGCGCGAAGTCTTGAGACAAGCCGGCTATGACGCGCGAGCACTCTCACGCGTTTGTTCCATCGACGTAAAGGCGGACGAACCAGGCATACTTGAGATGTGCGCGGAGTTCGACGTGCCGTTCGAGACCTTCTCGGCAGAGGAACTCGCCAAGACACCCGGCTGCTTCTCTTCCTCGTCCTTCGTACGCGACGCCGTGGGCGTGGACAACGTCTGCGAGCGCAGCGCGGTCCTCGGCAGCGGCGGCGGCACGCTCGTATGGCTCAAGGAGGCGGGCGACGGCATCACGCTGGCTCTGGCCGAACGACCATTTGCTCCTGATTGGAGGTGGTCTCGTGGGTAGGCTCTTTGTGGTGGGGCTAGGACCGGGCAATCGAGCGACCATGACGCAGGCGGCGTACGCAGCCCTTGAGACAGCCGACATGCTCTGCGGGTACGACACCTACGTTCGCCTCGCGACAGAGCTCCTGCCCCATAAGCCCACGCATGTCACGGGTATGGGCGGTGAACTCGAACGCTGCAGCTGGGCCGTACACGCGGCTGCATCTGACAAGAAGGTCGCGCTGGTATGCAGCGGAGATGCCGGTGTATACGGCCTCGCCGGTCTGGCTCTCGAACTCGCTGAGGACGAGCCAAACGTGGAAGTCGAGGTCATCCCCGGCGTGACGGCAGCACTCGCAGGAGCGGCTGTCCTCGGAGCGCCTCTCGTCAACGACTACTGCTGCATCTCGCTCTCGGATTACCTGACCCCATGGGAGACCATCGCGCACCGTCTACGCTGCGTGGGCGAGGCAGGCATTGCCATCTGCCTCTACAATCCCGCATCCAAGCAACGGCCCGACCACTTGGCGCGGGCTTGCGACATCCTCCTTGCGACCCGTGACGCTCGCACCGTTTGCGGCTGGGTACGCAATGCGGGTCGCGAGGCGCAGACGCACCGCATCCTCACGCTAGGGGAGCTACGCGACGAGCAGGTAGACATGCTCACGACTGTCTTTGTCGGTGCGCCCGAGACCGTCGTTGTCGGCGGCCACATGGTCACCCCGCGCGGATACTCTTCGCAAGACAAGCGATAGGACTGCCGCGGCTTCGCGCTACACTGGAGGGGAATTCGCGACGAAAGGACGCGTCATGCACATACGACTGGGCAACACAGACGACCTCGCAGCCATCATGGACCTGTACCATGAGGTATCCGACGCGATGGTGGGCACACCGCACGACTGTTGCTGGAGACGGGAAGGTCATCCCACCCCCGAATTCGTCGCAGAGCTCGTCGAGAGCGACGGCATGCTTGTCGCTGCGGAGGACGATGTCATCTTTGCCGTCGTCGGAGTGGACCACGACCTCGGCCACGACTATGGAAACCTTCGTTGGCTCGTCGATGTGCCCGACGAGCTTGTCGCCGTGATTCACCTGCTCGCAGTTCGCGAGGCGTGGCGTGGCGCAGGCATCTCCCGCGAGCTGCTACGGGCATGTCTCGACGAGGCACGCACGCGCGGCATGCGCACCGCACGCCTCGATGCCACGGCAAACAACGCACCCGCCATAGCCCTCTATCAGAGCGAGGGCTTCCAACAGGTCGGCGCGGACGACGTGTATGTGGGACTTCTCGACGAACCCATCGTGCCGTTCGTGGTCATGGAACTCCCTCTGTAAAGGGATACCGCGAAGGGAGACGACGATGCCTGGCATCCACATCAGCAACTGCGAGACGTATCTGGGCGATGGCGGCACCGACGCTCCGGCCATCTACGTCATCGACGCGCCAGAGCACCCCTTCGGCATGGTGTCTCTTGCCCGAGGACGCGTATCGACGATCGTGCGAATCCCCGTATCCGAATGGAGGCAAAACCTTACGCCGTGGCCTGCCGAAGCGCTATACCGGGGAGAACCCGACTTCGGCGGCGAGGCGGCAGCAACGCTGGGCGAGCTCATAGGCGAAACCATACCCGGCATCGAGGCGCGCGACGGCCTCGTGCCTATCGCACGCGGCGTCTGCGGGTATTCGCTAGGTGGGTTGTTCGCGCTGTACGCGCTTGCGCATGCGAGCGTCTTCTCCGCCTGCGGATGCGTTTCCGGCTCCGTGTGGTATGAGGGCTGGGTTGACCACCTGCGCGAACTCGACCGCGACCTCGCAGGTACGTTCGCCTACCTCTCCCTTGGCACCAAGGAGCGCCGGGCCGCGCGGCCCCTTCTCAAAACAGTGCAGGACCGCATGGAGGATTGCGCGGCGATCCTCACCGCAAAGGACTGCGTGGTGGACTATCGCACTGGTCCTGGCAACCACTTGCAGCACATCCACCGTCGTGTCGAGACCGCACTCGGCGCCCTCGACTCGTTCCTCACGGACAAGGGGGGCGCGGACAAGGGGGACGGGGGCGTTTGTCCTTGTTAACAAGGACAAACGCCCCCGTCCCCCTTGTCCGCGTCCCCGTCCCCCTTGTCCGTCCCACTACCTGAGTAGGGGGCGCGTATTGGACGCCGCAATGGCAACGGTCGAGAGATTGTGCAGTGTCGCGGCGGTTGTGAGCGGAATCAGGCTCGCCACGCCCAGAACGATGAGCGCGGTGTTGAGGCCCACGATGAGCCGATAGCGCGCATCGATACGTCTTTGCAAGCGTAGCGAGAGGTCGCGCGCAACCACGAGCTTGTCCAGCGAGTCGCTGCGTATGGAGACGTCCGCCACGGTACGCGCGATGTCGGAGGCATCGGCCAGGGCAACCGAGACGGACGCCGCCGCCAAGGCAGGCGAGTCGTTGATGCCATCCCCGACCATGACCACGCGATGTCCTCCGGCCTCAAGGGCCTCCACAAAGGCGGACTTGTCCTCGGGCAAAACCTGAGCGCGGTACTCGTCGATGCCCGCCGCCGCAGCCGTCGCCCGTGCGGC
>CACXDP010000227.1 GCA_902766445.1 uncultured Coriobacteriaceae bacterium | reverse complement strand
GACCGGCCCATCCTCATCGACCGCTATCTGCAGCATGCGCTCGAGTGCGAGGCTGACGCCATCTGCGACGGCCTGCACGCCTACGTGCCGGCCGTCATGGAGCACATCGAGCTGGCGGGCGTCCACTCCGGTGACTCCGCCTGCGTGCTTCCGTCGATCTCCATTAGCGACGAACATCTGGCCCTCATCAAGGAATACACGCGTCGCATCGCCGAAGAGATGCATGTCGTGGGCCTCATGAACATCCAGTACGCCATCGAGAACGGCAAGGTCTTCGTCATCGAGGCCAATCCGCGCGCGAGCCGCACGGTGCCGCTGGTCTCGAAGGTCTGCGGTATCCAGATGGTGCAGATCGCGACCGACGCCATCATGGGCGAGCTGACCGGGCGTCCGTCCCCCGTGGCGGGGCTCGCCGAGGCGAAGTACAAGTTCTACGGCGTCAAGGAGGCCGTGCTTCCGTTCAAGATGTTCCCCGAGGTCGATCCCATCCTGGGGCCCGAGATGCGCTCGACGGGCGAGGTGCTGGGCTTGGCGCCGACCTTCGGCGAGGCCTTCTTCAAGTCGCAGGAGGCTATCGGAGGTCCGCTGCCCACGAGTGGCACCGTCTTTATGAGTGTCTCGGACGCAAACAAGGACGAGATGGTGAGCATCGCGCAGGAGTTCATCGATGCGGGACTGCAGATCATGGCGACCCGTGGCACGGCTGCCTTCCTGGCCGAGCACGGCATCCCCTGCACGGTCATCTTCAAGCAGCGCGAGGGCAGGCCAAACATCACCGATGCCATTGCCAACGGGCAGATTCAGCTCGTGGTCAACACGCCGAAGGGCGACACACAGACCGAGACCGACGGCTCGCAGATTCGCCGCGCCGCCATTCGCGCGATGATTCCCTACGTCACCACGATGGCTGCCGCGCACGCGAGCGCCGTGGGCATCGCTGCCAAGGTTGCCGGCACCGACTCCGGCGTCAACGCCTTGCAGGACATCCACGCCGCGATCCAGTAGCATTGACCGCTAGCCCACAGCGGGATCGTGGTCAAAAGTGACCACGATCCCGCTGTGGGCTAGCGGTCATTCTTACACGCAACGATTCGATTGTGTCATGCGATTGCTCTAAGCGCCTCTTTCAACTAAAATTCATTGTCCGAGACTTGTGTCATCGAATACTTGACCGAAAGGAAAAGACACCATGTACAACAACCATCGTGGCGTCGCACGCGCGGCAATTACGGCGGCTCTTACATTGTCCATGTCCGTGGGTAGCATGCCGTTGGCAGCCTTTGCCGACGAGGCGTCGAACGATGTCGCCCAGTCGCAGCTGACGGCGACGGCGGAGGAGTCCGCCAAGGAGGAGGCGCCTCAGGCGGAAGAGAAGTCTCAAGAGACATCAGCACCGTCCACGCTTTCCGCAGCTGAGGAGGAAGAGGGCGAGCAAAGTGATTCCCAGGAAGGGAATGACGCCGAGAACCCCGAGAATGATGGAGAGTCGCAGGACGGCGAGGATACGTCGGGTGACGACAATAAGCAAGATGATGGGGTGACGCAGGGCGAAGAAGTGACGTCGACCGATGGTGGCGATGCGACGACAGACTCTGGCGACGTAAAGCACGGCACCTGGGGCACCTGCGCATACGACCTCTCCGCTGATGGTACCCTTACCGTACATCCGGGCGAGCTGGAGAGGGGATACCCGCGCGGTGTCGACATGAACGCCGTCAAGCGAGTCGTCTTTGTTGAGGAGGGTGGACAGAAGGCGATTGCGCGACAGGATTCAGACACCAGCTCAAGTCTTCCCAGCTTCTCGGGTATGAAGGCGTTGGAGTCCGTGGACCTTTCCGGGCTCGATGTGTCTCATGTGACTGATATGAGCAGTTGGTTTGGTAGTTGCTCGGCTCTAAAGTCCGTGGACCTGTCTGGTCTCGACACCTCGAATGTACAGAGCATGTCGAGCATGTTTAGCGGTTGCTCGGCCCTCACGTCTGTGAAGCTTTCTGGAATCAACACGTCAAAAGTTCAGGATTTCAATCACATGTTCTCCCACTGCACCTCCCTCAAGGAACTTGATGTGTCGAAACTTGATGTGTCATGCGCGACAGCCATAAGCTGTATGTTCTTGGAGTGCAATGCGCTTGGGACCATAGACGTTTCGCGCTGGAATGTTTCTAACGTTAAGAATATGACTGATATCTTTTTTGGATGCGACAGCGTGAAGGTCCTGGATCTTTCAGGATGGGATACGTCTTCGGTTGAGACAGAGTCTAAATCCGTGGACCTCTTTGAGTTTGTCGGTCATCCAAGTTTGGAGCTCATAAGGGTTAGTGATAGAATATCTTTTAGCATATTTCCACTATACGGACTTTCTGGTCAAGAGGTAATCGATAGGTATGGGGATGATGTTCGTCCATCCTGGTATTATTGGTACTCGTGGAACGATGGCGTGTGGTATACTTATTCTCAGATAGAGAGCCGCGCAAATATCGCCGACACATACTCCAAGTACAAGCCCGGCGACGTGGTGCAGCGTGCTATCTCGACGAATGTAATCACCAATCAGGGTGCTCCCACCATCACGTGGAACAACGCTGCCGACGTGGCACCTTCGCTGCTCACGAGTGACGAGCTGGCTCGCTTCAACGCGGGCGAGGATGCGTCGGTGTGGCTGGAAGTGTCGGTGGTCCCCACTAATGACGCGGACCGCAACGATAACGGCTTAGCGCTTAATGGCGCTGGCTTCACGAAGAACGCCACGTATGTAGATATGTACACTATCACGCTCTGGAAGAAGGTAGGTAACGACCCCGCGACCAACATCACCTCCATCTCGAGTCCACTCAATCTCTCGCTTGAGGTGCCTGGCGAGCGTCGAAACGACAATCCTGCCATATCGCGTCTCTTCCAGCTCTTCAACTTGCGCGGAGTGTCGGAACCAAGTCTGAGCGCGAGCGTGCCTGCGGATACAGACACATCCAATTTGATCAACAAGGTCGCCGAAACGACGAACAACTCGATTGGTTTCCAGGTCAGTGATCCCACTTCATTCTACTTCCTCACCTATAGCGACTCGGAGGCGTCGAACTCCGGCAGCAGCCAGGAAGAAGAGCAGAGTACGACTACCACCACTCGAACCACAAGTACCAGGGCAACGAGTTCCCCGGTCTCAAGCACAAGGACGGCCACGACCGGTTCGACCACGAAGTCCTCGACAGCTACGCCGAAGACGGCGGATGCCTCGATCGGTGGCTTTGCCGCGACCGCAGCTACCGGTTTTGCCGCTCTTCTATATGGCCTTCGTCGCAAGAAGCGCGACGAGTAGGTAGCCACACCTGACCGTTAGCCCACAGCGGGATCGTGGTCAAAATTGACCACGATCCCGCTGTGGGCTAACGGTCATTATGCTTGGAGGAGTTTCTTTCCATTGAGGTAGATGTCATAGCCTTGGCATTTGCGCAATGTCCGTGCATCCCATGCGCTCAGTTCGAGCAAAAGATTCCGCCCTTTTTTGGCCTCGACGAAGCCGGGTACCTCAAATGTCATGATACGTCGGGGGGAGTCTGTCGTGACGAGGTCGATGTGTCCGAGTTTCGTTCTATCCCCGCTGGAGTTTTCGATGCGCAGAACTAGCTGGTTCTGACGGATTTCCACGGGAGTCCAGCGAAGCGAGAAGGATGCTGGGCGATGGTAATCTTTCATTTGGCACTTGATCGATGCAATCGTGCCGTATGGGCTGTATGTCAGAAGAATCTCCTCGCCAATGAAGAGGTCAGGGACTTTCATCGTGCTTTGCTTCCCGTCGGGAAGCTCGAGCGTTATGGTGATGTCTGCGCATTTGGTCGATGCGAGCATCAGGAAAAGGGCTTTTATGGGGGTATTTTCTATAATAGCGCCCTCCGTGCGAAGGCGTATTCTGTCGACATATAGCCATCGTGAGCCATGGGCGTCTTTTGGTGCCTCCAAGGGAAGTGACGCGAAGGCGCGAATGTGGGGCACAAGCTGTGCGATAGAGCTGGTGTCGTCAAACCGACAGGTCCAGAGTCCTATCAGCTCTTGGGGGAGCTCCTCGGTTGGATACCCTACGATACATGGGATGATTCGCGCGCGTTCGTTTGCGTGGGCTTGGAAATAGGTCATCCATCGTTGTCGGAGCCACGGGGAGGACGTGTTTCGTGCGCTGGTCGAGAGGATGAGCAGGGTTCTTGCCGTCGCCAGGGCATCTGTTATCGCGTCATCATGGTGCTCGCAGGCTTGGGAGGCTAGTGCATGGCGAGGATAGAACACCCTGATGCCTATCGACGCGAGCCGGCATGCGAGCTCATCGGCGATGACGCTGTCGGGGGTGCGCTCGCCGGTAGCCTCCTCGCACTCTTTGCAGAGCACGACAGTATCGTAGAAAAACTCGACGGTGCCGAAGGCGTCGGGGAGGGACACGCCGATTCTGTGAGCGATACCCGCGCAGACGGCGCGAATCACCTCGTCGGCGATGTTGCCCATGATGAATCGCTCTTCTTGTAGGAAAAGCTTGGCTTGGTTGGCGGCGTGTACCAAGGCTTGTGTTGACGCCTGCGTAGTGGCTTCGATGAAGGGAGAGAGAAACACTTCGTCGCAGTTCCACAGAAACACTTTGACGGGCGGCGTTTCGGGATCAGCTATATCCATGACATAAGAGGCGAGACGCCGAGGGTTAGCCAGCAGCCCGATACCGCACTCGTCCAGCGCGATGGCTATGGCGGTGGCGAGGGGAACGGGGCTATGGCCAAAGCCCGTGGCCGAACCCATGCTATGGGAATCGTTAACGCTGTACAAAACTCTCCAAATCCAAGTCTACGGACAATAGATGGAAGTATAACAGAGGGCCATGCACCGCATGGCCCTCCTCCAGAACTGCTAGGGCAAATGAATGTTCCTACGGGCGGGGACTTCCGCATTGCGCGCAGAAGGCGCCGCTGTTGCCCGGATTGCCGCAAGTGCCGCAGGTCCATCCGCTCGTGGGCCGATACTGGTTCGGCTGCGGCTGTATGCGGGGCTGCCGCTGAATTTGGGCTTGCTGCTGGGGATATGCCAGCGGCTGGGAACCCATCGGGGGCTGGACAGGTGCGGCGTCGAACCCAGTGGACAGGCCGTCCGCGTCACCGTACTTCTTGGCGAGGATGGCGTGGATGGAGCCTGTGTCCTTGGCGACGAGCACGGTGAGCATGCTCATCTCGAAGATGACGCGCAGGATGAGTTCGAGAATGGCCGTCCAGAGCAGGTTTAGGAGCGCCATGAAAAAGAGCGAGCCGCTCAGGGCGACCAGTGTGATCATGTAGCCGCTCAGGAGCAGACCCTCGAAGAGGGTCAGCAGGGCGAGGAAGATGTATGCCCATCGGAGGATGTCGCCGACGATGAGCTGCTTGAAGCGCAGGAACCCCTCGAGGAAGCCCGTGTGACCCGCTGTCTGCTTTAGCTGCTTGCCCTCGGGTGCCCCCACGAACTTCCAAAAGATGAGGAAGGAGAGGCCCAGCGAGGCCAATCCCGCTAGTGCGGCCAGAACGGAGTAAACGTCGAATCCAGGCAAGAACGATGACAAGCTGAGTCCAGAACCGTATCCAGAATAACCATAACCCATGATGTTCCCCTTTCAGTCGGCGTGGCAAGCATTTGTCCAGTGCCCTCGTGCTCTCTAGGTTAGCATTTCGCGGATCCCAAAATTGCGTAATGCGCCTCGTAGCGCATGCATACGGGATGGTAGAATCTTTTCGGCTTGGTGGCGGCAACCGCAGTAAGGCCGCGTCGGCTAGATGAGCAGTGGATGGAGCTTTTTGGCACGGGGAGGGGAGAGATGCGCTGCCGCAAATGTGGTCGCCCCCTGCGTCGGGGCATTCGCTTCTGTGGGTATTGCGGTCATCCCGTCCCTGCTTTCGCCATGGTTCGAGTATTGGCTGCAACTGTCGTGCTCATCGCCGTCGTGTTCTCTCTATTTGCGGCGTTGGGCGGTTTGGGGGGTAGCCGTTCCAGCGAATTGGCGGAGGAAGCCCCGGACGCACGCGATGAGTGGGGCTATGATGAAGACGTGTCGTCTGTGTCTAGCGAGTCCGACACCTTGGGAGACGCGCCGCCCGAGCCCGTCGGCTCTGGTTCCGAAGGGGGCGCACTGACCGACCGTGGGAGGATCGAGGTCATCAGAGATGTGCTCTCTTCCCTACCGGACACGCTTGACGGTGTGGACATATCGGGCTGGCAGGAGGGCCTAAGCATACCCGCAACCGACGGGGATTTCTTCATCATCAAGGCTACCGAGGGTGTGTCTACCGAGGGCAAGCCGGCGACGCGCTTCAGTCCGTGGTACAGGATGTGGGCGGCACAAGCCTTGGCGACTGGCAGGCTCGTGGGTTTCTACCATTACGCCAACGGCGGCGACGCGATTGCGGAGGCTGACGAGTTCTACGAGGCCATCAAGGACTACCAAGGCATCGCCATCGCGTGCCTTGACTGGGAGGGTGCGGGAAACCCGGTCTTCAACACCGGCGGGGATGTCGCATGGTGCAAGGAATTCTTGGACAGACTCCAGTCACGTTATGGCGGCGTTCCTTTCGTGTACATGAACAAGAATCACGCGAACTCGTTTGACTGGTCGCCGGTCGCCCAGAGCTATCCCCTGTGGGGAGCGCAATACGCAAGTGAACGCGACGTGTCGGGCTTTCTTGCGGATCCTTGGCAATCGCCGTCTGACTGGGGGGCATGGGGGCAAAGCCCTACCATATTTCAGTACACGAGCTCGGGTGTGCTTGCGAACAATGGCGGCATGGACCACCTCGATCTCGACAAGTTTCAGGGCAGCTTGGTCGACTGGTTCGGATACGCGTGGTGGAGGGGCAACGAGAGGCTTCAACGTATCGCAGAGGGTATCACGGGAGACCGAGGCGCGTAGTGCGTACGCTTGCCGAGATGCGTGCCCATGTATAAATGCGGTGTGATAAGATTCAGACATTGTTCAAACATTGCGTTTGACAGCTGAGAGGCCATGAGTGAGGAGGCCATATGGCACTACAGGTGGGCACGCGCATAATCACCGAGTTCGGCAGGAGGCTGGACGTGGTGAAGACGCTCGGGGAGGGTGGCCAAGGCATCGTCTACGAGGTGGACTGCGCGGGCAAGCACATGGCGTTCAAGTGGCTCAAGCCGGAGGCCATCCTTGACCGGGACCGCTACGTGGCGAACCTCAAGAGGAACATCCTGACGGGTGCCCCCACGCCGGAGTTCCTGTGGCCGCAGGACATGTGCTACGAGGTCGAGGGCAGCGTGGGGTACCTCATGGACCTGCGCCCGGCAGAGTACAAGGAGCTCGACCGCATCTGGCTCCGTCCCTCCACCATCGAGTCGTTCCACCGGACGGTGGACGTCTGCATGGGGGTCGCGATGGCGATGAACAACCTGCACAACGCGGGCTACCGCTACCAGGACCTCAAGGGCGAGAACGTCTTCGCGGACCCGAGGACCGGCAGGGTCCTCATCTGCGACTGCGACAACGCGACGCCGCAGGGCGAGAGCACGGGCATCGCCGGCACGGTGGGCTTCATGGCGCCGGAGATCATGTGCGCGAGCCGCCCGAACCCGACCGTGGCGAGCGACATGCACTCGATGGCCGTGGTCATCTTCATCACTCTGCTGCTGCAGCACCCGCTCCAGGGCCAGGCGCTCGCCTCGATCCCCATGGACGAGGAGGGGATGCGCTACGTATACGGGACGCACCCCGTCTTCATCTTCGACGAGGAGGACGCGAGCAACGCCGCCGTCCAGAGCCTCGAGAACAACGCCCTCAGGATCTGGCCCTGCCTGCCCGCGCACATGCAGGCGCTGTTCAGGCGCGCGTTCTCGAAGGAGGCCCTGCACGAGCCGGGCAGGAGGCCCCTGGAGGTCGAGTGGATGCGCGAGCTCGCGCGCTTCAGGTCCGAGATCGTGGCCTGCCCCTGCGGCAACGAGGTCTTCCTGGAGGGCGGCGCGCTCGAGAGGCGCTGCGAGAGCTGCGGGAGGCTCTGCCGGGCCGGGCTGTACCTGGAGGTGCCGGTGGGCCGGGCCCCGGACAACCGCGTGCCCGTCGTGGACGACGCGCGCGTCTACCGCTTGCAGGTGCAGCGCGTGTGCAACCAGGGCCAGGAGCTCGAGCCCCAGGTCTGGGCGCTCGCGTCCACGCGCGACCCGCGCGACATCGCCCTGCGCAACGTCTCCGGCCGGCCGTGGGAGGCGAGCGCGGGCGGCCGCTCCCTGGAGGTGGCGCCGGGCCAGATGGTCCGCGCGATCGAGGGCATGGAGCTGCGGGTGCTCGGCCAGACCT
>CACXDP010000226.1 GCA_902766445.1 uncultured Coriobacteriaceae bacterium | reverse complement strand
TAAGGTGCCCTAGATCCGAGTCGCCCAGGAGAGGCGCCACACTCGGCCACGCGGGTGACAACGCTCCCGTTGTCACCCGCGTCCCCGTTGTCATGAGAGCTGGGCGTACGCCTCGCCCATGAGAAGGTGCTCGTAGTCACCTTCGGCGGTCTGCGGCACCACGAGCTCCACGTTCACACCCTCCTGGAAGAGCATGCAGATGTCGCTACCGCCAAAGAGGAAGTAGCCCATGGGGTCACCCTTCTGCACCTCGGCACCCACTTTCACGGTATCCTCCCAATTGCAGGAGCATATCTGGCTCATGCCGATGGGAAGGATGGCCACGAGGCCGTGGTCGTGCGTGTCCACCACCACTAGGTCGCGTGTCTCGACCATCTGCCAGCCGGGCACGGTGTCTTCTAGCAGGTAACGACCGCTCGCCTCGTCCCACACGGTGATGCCTCCCGCAGCGTTGGTCGCTGGGATCTTCTGCACCTCCACGATGGTGCCGCTTACGGGGAAGTGATAGCGGTGGTAGTCGTTGACGTCAAGGAAGGTGTGGGTGAAGGTACCGCCCGCAAAGCTGCTCTGGTAAGCGCTTTGAGGTCCGAGCAGCTCGCTTGCGCTGACTACGCGCTTGGACTTGACGACTACGCCCTCTTGCTGCTGCAACGTATTGTCCGCGTTGATGTGCCAGATGCCTTGGGGCTTCGAGTCCGCCGGAGCCACGACCGCCGTGTCCGCAATGGGACGATTTGTCTCGACATCCACGAGCTTACGCGCGAACCAATCGTTGAAGCTTGTCCAGATGTTGGCATCGCCATACCAGCCCTTGTCCATGCCGAAGCGCTCATCAGCCTTAACGAGCTCATAGTACTCGTCGTTCCAGCTCTCGGGCGTGCTCAGGAAGGCGCCCCACTCGTCGGCATAGGTCTTGCACCAGCTCGCGATGGGCTCGTGATACTGCAGGGTAGGATAGTAGTAGCCCTTGTCCTCGAGCTCTTCCAGAGGCTGGTCGACGAGGAACCAGAAATAGTCGACGGACTGGTCGATTCTCTCGTAGAGGCCGGACTGCGCACTTTCGATGACGTTCCAAGGCAGGCAGGTGGTGGCCCAGTCGCAGTAGTCGTACAGCTCATCGAGGTTTTGTACGGGGTTGGTCGCAGTGTCGGGGTTGATCTGCGCGGCTTTGGCGATGGACTTCTCCAACAAGGCCTTAAGCTCAGGGTCGGCGTCGAGCATCGCTTTGAGCTCTGTAGCCATCTTGCTGCGCGGAGCTTGCTCAGCTGCTTGACTCGTGGTCGTCGTTTGCTCGGCACTAGTTGTCGTTTGCTCGGCGCTAGTCGCCGTCTGCTCGCTCTGTGTGTTGCCACACCCAACGAGCAGGGTTGTCGAGACGAATAGGGCAATAATACCGGTAAGCAGTCTCTTCATGTGTCCCCCCTTGGTACGAATTGCGAGTAAAACGATAGTAGCACCGTCGGAGGACAAAAAAACGAGCGTCTTTGGTACACGTGAAAGAAGAGGCGCCCACAACGAAATGCCCCGCAAGCGTCCAGTAGATGCTTGCGGGGCAAAGGGTAAATCATGCGCCTCGAAGGCTCGGTTCGACCTCGGGTATCAGGAACGCGCGCTGGAACCGAACTCGTCGTTAGGACGAGCATGCTTGGGACGGGCCTTCGCTACGGCGTCGCTCTCCGGATTTTTGCCGAATCGCGCCATTACAAGCGGAAAGAGGAACACGACAAAGATCATCTGCAGGAAGCATGTCGTTATGATTCCCGCGATGCCAGGCAATGCCTCCTTGATCAGCGGGTTGAATACCAGGGAGAGGACGTAGTATCCCAGCAGCCCACCGGTCAGGCGCAGGAATCGCTCCTGCATGCCAACATCGGTCGTGAATCTTACGAAGCGGCGCTCGAGAATCCAGCCCACCATGAACGCACCCATCCATCCCACTGCCTTGAAGGTGTCGTTTGCCATCTTCAGACCATCGACAAGAAGCTCCCCGTTGGCGTCATAGTCCATAGGATACGGTTTGACCGACGCATAAATAGAGGCCACAATCGCAATGACAACTCCGATGACCGCTACCAGCACGTCCTTGCCCGGGTTCGATTTCAGCCATGCCTAGAGCCTCCCCGTCAGAAACATCACCAGTACGCCTACGATGGACCCCACCAGAATGTCTTGTGGAGTATGTACACCCAAGAAGTTCCTGCTGAACGCTATGAGGCAGAGGATGATCCACATAAGCACCCGAAGTCCGCGCCGCATGTCGCGCCGAATCGCCAAACCACCAAACAGCGAGGCCCCGTTCATCGAGTGCCCGCTGGGAAACGAATAGCCAGTGGCCGTCTCCATGGCTTCCGGCTCCGGAAGCATCCGGGCGTCGCGTATCCACGGACGATAGGCGCATACCGTCACCTTCAGCACGCCGTTGACGATGCGGTTTCCCGACCAACCCATAAGGAGGTAGGTTCCGATT
>CACXDP010000225.1 GCA_902766445.1 uncultured Coriobacteriaceae bacterium | reverse complement strand
GCAGCTCAGTCGTGCCGTGCGCAATCGCACGACGGGGGTGCTCTACGTGCTCGACGAACCGAGCATAGGATTGCATCCCTCGAACGTCGATGGCTTGTTGCGCGTGATGGATGACCTCGTGGCGGATGGCAACTCCGTGGTGGTTGTTGACCATGACGTGCAGGTGCTGCGCGCTGCTGACCACCTTGTGGAGGTGGGGCCAGCGTCGGGAGCTGATGGTGGGCGCATCGTGTGCCAGGGGAGCGTGGAGGAGGTCGAGCGTAACCCCGCATCCCGTATCGGTGGCTTCCTCAGCGGCGAGCGAAAGGTTCAGGCGCGGGAGCGATGCAAAGCGAGCGAGACGTTTGAGCGCGGAGAGATACGCATCGACTGTGGAGCCATCCATACGGTTCGTCCGCTTGTGGCGAGCTTTCCGCGCGGTCGTCTCACCTGTGTCACGGGCGTTTCGGGTTCGGGCAAGACGACGCTCGTACTCGAGGGATTGGTGCCGGCGCTTCGAGCCGCGACGGCGACGTCAGGGCCTGACGCCCCGCACATGCCCGCCCACGTGCGCAGCATCGACGCTGAAGGCATTCGTCGCGTCAATCTCATCGACTCCACGCCCATTGGCGCAAACGTGCGCTCGACCGTTGCCACCTACTCGGGCGTGCTTGACGACCTGCGTCGCGCGTGGGCGGCGACTCCCGCGGCAAAGGAGCGCGGCCTCAAGATGGGGGCGTTCTCCTATAACACCGGATCGTTGCGCTGTCCTACCTGCGACGGCACGGGTTCGATCTCGCTCGACGTGCAGTTCTTGCCCGATGTTGACGTGGTCTGCCCGGACTGCAGGGGTTCACGCTATGGCCGTGAGGCGTATGAGGTGCTGCGTGCGCCGGGGCGTGGTGCCACGGGGCCAGGCCTTTCTTTGCCAAGCGTGATGGCGATGACGGTAGACGAGGCGCTTGATGCGACGCGTGGTTTGCGAAAGGCGCACGACAAGCTCGCAACCCTCAGTGGCTTGGGGTTAGGTTACCTCACGTTGGGCGAGGCGACGCCTGCGCTCTCGGGTGGCGAGGCCCAGCGACTCAAACTTGCGAGCGAGATGGGGCGCAGGCAAGAAGACGCGCTATTTGTGTTTGACGAACCGACCATTGGGCTGCACCCACTCGATGTGGAGGTGTTGCTCGGTGTGCTTGAGCGCCTTGTGCAAGCGGGTGCCACAGTGGTTGTCATCGAACATGACCTTGACGTCATCGCCAACGCCGACTGGGTGATTGACCTTGGTCCTGGTGGCGGCAATGCGGGCGGGCGCATCGTCTGTGCCGGTACGCCCGAAGAGGTTGCCGCATGCGACTCCAGTGTCACGGGCCGCTACTTGACCACTTGACCACAAACCCACAGCGGGATCGTGGTCATTTCTGACCACGATCCCGCTGTGGGTTTGTGGTCAGGCGCTTTCGTGCCTTGCGGGCGAGCTCGAGTCCCTGTCTGGGAAGATAGGTCGCCACACGACCGACTTTGAACGATGCCGAAGTCGTGAGGCGCGTAAGGTCACGGCGAAGGCCGCTGAGGTCCGATTCGAGCTCCGCGATGCGGTCTGCCTGCTGATTTAGCATCTCGTCGGAGCGACGCACGGTATCTTCCAGCTCGCTTATGCGCATGCGTGCACGAGATGCAGAAGTCTCCGCGCCTCCATGCTCGTCGCGATGAGACTTTCCGATCGCATAGAGTGTCTCTTGCGGCGACCCTTCTACCAGCGGACGAATCAGGTCGTAGTAGAAGGGCATGTCGGATTTGTCGCGGGGGAACGAGGTGATGTCAAGGAGGTCGAAGCCTTCCGCCTCAAGCTCGTCGGCTATGGCACGATACGCCTCGTACGTATTTGCAAAGCGCAGGTTGACGGCGATTCCCTCGATTGCCCAGTTTACGAACGAGTCATGGTAGAGCTCCCAGGTCCCGTGCTCCTCGAGTGAAGCATGCAGGGCAACGAAGGCCCGGTAAAAGTCGAGTGGATATTGGTCGCTCGTGGACATGGCGCTTTGAGCGTTGTTGATGCGATAGAAGTAGAGCGGAGTGTCAAACAGCGTAATGCGTCCAGCCTCCGCGAGGGCCCTGCAGGTAAAGAGCAAGTCGGCGGTTCGGTGTACATGCTGCATGCGCAGGTCGTGCTCGCGTACGAACTCACCTCGGAAAAGCTTGTTGTGGACCCAGTTCTGGAAAGAATTGAACACGTGGTCGGGATGCTGTCGAGGGCTGAACGTATCCTCGTCAGTCCAGTCACGTTTGAACGACCAATCACACAGATGCTGCTCGCCCGTCTGGTCGTCGAGCATCGTCGTCCTGAATATCACGACATCAGCGTTCTCCTGCTCCCCGCGCGCAATGGCTTTCTCAAGCAGCGACGGTAGCATAAGGTCATCGGCATCCAGGAAGTAGAGCCAGTCGCCGGTAGCGGCGACGAGTCCGGCGTCACGGGCCGGACCTTCGCCTTGGTTTGCCTGGGAGATGACGCGAACCCTTTGGTCGCCCTCTGCCAAACGCCTGAGGATGTCGAGCGTCGCATCCGTGGAGCCGTCATCGACGCAGACGATCTCGATGTCATCTACCGTCTGCGCCTGAGCGCTTGCGACGGCTTCCTCTACGAATCTCTCGGCGTTGTAGCAGGGAATGACTACCGAAGCCCTTGGCATAGCGCTACCTCGCTGCGGCGTTGTCTTCCAAGCCCAGATACTTTCTCCAGAAGGGTACGGAGGTGATGAGTGGCCTGGCCTCGCGGTAGAGTGCATCGATCTCCTCTTTGTTCTTTTCGTATTCCTTGAGGTCGTCACTCAGGCGTCCCCAAATCTGCTTGCAACGCTCCTTGCTCATGTGACGGATGGCACCGCGCTTGGTGTTGGGGTCGATGGCGATGAACGTACTCTTGCCGTAGATCCTGCCGTATGAGATAGCCCAGCCAGCATGCTCGATGACGGCGGTGTCCTCACCGTCGAATGGCTTGAGTGACCGGTGAAGCTGGCCGTTGATCGTGCGCTCAAAGAGCTGCGTGTGCATGACGTTGAACGGGCGACCGTGCGGGACGAGGCCAAGGGGGATGTCACGCACGATTTCGTCGAAGTTGTAGTCAGTGATGTCGACGCCCGTCTCCTTGAGGGCTAGTTCTCGGAGTTCGTCGTAGGGCAAGAGCTGCTCGCGACGACCGTTCGCTGCCATGTACGTCTCCTCGGCCTTGCCCGGAGCAGAGAAGAAGCCCGGTCCCTTGAGGAAGTCCTCGAAGCCGTCAAGAATGAGCTCGGCGTCGGCATAGTTGAACTTTGCCAGTTCGACAAAGACGTTGCGGCGCAGTCCTCCGATGAAATCGCTGAGCGGTGCGCCGTTCGTGGTCGCCTCCACGATGAGGCAGTTGCGCATGGTCTGATAACGTTCCACAGCGGCGTTGTAACGGTGGGTGAACTCGTCGTGCCAGATGCAGATGCCGTTCATTGTCATGAAGCGAGGCTTACAGCGCAGACTATATTCGACGTCGTCGTAGCGCACAAAGAGTGGGAGCGGCAGTCCTTCGCGGCGAATGGTAGAGGCGGGGATGCAGCAGTACCACCACGCGGCGTATCTTTGCGCAAGGTCGAAGAAATTGTCTTCGTGAGGCTTGATCGTCTCGTTGTAGATGGTTTCGCGGAAGTTCGAGACGAGGTACTTGGGTTTGAGTGACATGTGGAAGCCGCCGAAGGTGATGAACCCGAGGTCCTCCCAGCGCAAATCCGGTTGCAGCGAACTCATCATGGCACCCGAGACAAACGCCTCGGCCCACTCGTCGCGTGCGAGTGAAAGAAGGTTGAACGTACGCAGAATCGACTCGGCTGACACCTCAACGTCATCGTCCATGAGCAGCACGTGGGTGGCTGGTACCTCTTGGTCGAGGGCCTCCATCATGCCGCGCGCGAAGCCGCCCGCGCCTCCTGCGTTTGGATTGGGGTGGACGATCACGCCATTGCCCGAAAGTGTGGCCGCGTCGAGTGTGCGTCCGTTGTCCACCACGTGCATGGTGACGTGAGACGAGGCTCGCTCGCCCGAAGAAAGCACTCCCTTGCGTATAAGCGCGATGTTCTTGGTTACGAACTCCTCCTTGCGGAAGGTGGTGGTGGCAATGGCGAGCTCAACGCTGCGTATGGAGCTCTCGTCGACTTCTGTCCAAAAGTAAGTATTTCTGAGCTGGACCTCTCCCGTGGCCTCGATCAAGAAGCCCGCGAGCACGTCTTTCTCTCCTGCGATGACGGGCAGGTCGAGTTCGCGCCATTCGCTCGATGCTTCCAGTTCGTGACGACCGTCCTCGGCGGGTTGCGGGGTAGTGTCTAGGCAGTCCGCTCGAGTCTGGACCACCGAGCAAGCGGCGCCTTTGAGCTCGAGGTGAAGCGAAAAATGCTCGGCTACTGTGTAATCACGCCACTTGATCAGTGAGAGCGCGTTGAAGAAGGTGGTGAAGTCCGCAACGCCGGGGCCGAGGATGGTGAAGGAGTCCGATTCCTTTGAGGCGATGACGGAACACATCGTGTTCACATACAGGCGAGGCGTCGTGTAGAACGCGCGGTTGCCGTCGATGACTACGTTTGCAAGCTTGAAGGATGTCACGGTGATGCTCCAATCGTCTTTGCTTTCAGGCTGGGCATAATGCATTATAATAACGGCACGTAAGCTGCTGTTCATGCAGGGTAAGAAAAACGAAGAGAACATGCCCCATTTTCGATTGGCGCTTTGTTGTTTGCGTGTGAGCGACATTGAGCTTGAGATAACGAATAAGTAGGGACACATGGCGCGACGCAAGAAACAAGGGCCGTCGTGGCCGCAGGGTCGCGAGGTGCTCGAGGAAGAGTTCCTGCCTATGACGCGCGCTGCGATGGAGCGGCGTGGGTGGAAACAGTGTGACTTCGTGTACGTGTGTGGAGACGCATACGTGGATCATCCCTCGTTTGGCGTGGCCATTATCAGTCGCGTATTGGAGGCGCATGGCTTCAAGGTGGGAATCATCTGCCAGCCCGACTGGCGCGACCCCGCGAGTATCACGGTGTTGGGGGAGCCACGCCTGGGGTTCCTCGTTTCTTCGGGCAACATGGACTCGATGGTGAACCACTACACCGTGGCAAAACGTCGTCGCGATCGCGATGCGTATTCGCCTGCCGGCCAGATGGGGCTGCGGCCTGACCATGCCTGCGTCGTCTACGGCAACCTCATTCGGCGAACGTACAAGCGCGTGCCGATCGTGCTCGGCGGCATCGAGGCGTCGCTGCGCCGCCTTGCCCACTACGACTATTGGGATGACAAGCTCAGGCGGTCAATCCTTCTCGACTCCGGGGCAGACCTCATCGGCTATGGGATGGGGGAGCGCTCAATCGTGGCTATCGCCGAGGCGCTCGACGCGGGTCTTGACGTGCGCGACCTCACCTTCATCCCCGGCACGGTGTACCGAGCCCGCACGACCGAGCAATGCGACCGTCCTGTCGCGCTGCCCACGTGGGATGAGCTGAGCTCCGACAAGCGCGCATACGCCCGGAGCTACGGCATGCAGCTGCGCGGCCTCAACCCGTACCTCTCGCATCCGCTCGTGGAAGAGTACCCGCATGGGGTCTACGTCATCCAGAACCCGCCCGCCGAGCCTCTCTCGACACCCGAGCTTGACGCGGTGTACGAGCTGCCCTATGCGCGGGCTTATCATCCGAGCTACGAGGCCGCGGGTGGGATTCCGGCGTTCTCCGAGGTGAAGTTCTCGCTCACGAGCAACCGGGGATGTCTGGGTGAGTGCTCGTTCTGCGCGCTGAACTTTCATCAGGGGCGCATCATACAGTCGCGCAGCGACGAGTCATTGCTTGCCGAGGCTGAAGCCATGACACATGACCCCGAGTTCAAGAGCTACATCCACGACGTGGGCGGTCCCACGGCAAATTTCCGCGTGCCCGCCTGCCAGCAGCAGCTCTCGCGCGGGGCGTGCCTGGGTCGGCGGTGCCTTTCGCCCGAACCGTGTCGTCATCTCACCGTGACGCACAAGGCGTACGTGCGTCTGCTGCGCAAGCTGCGGGCTCTGCCGGGGGTAAAGAAGGTCTTTGTTCGCAGTGGCATTCGCTTCGACTACGCGCTGCTTGACGAGGACCACAGCTTCATCCGTGAACTGGCCGCACACCACACGTCGGGGCAATTGCGACTCGCACCCGAGCACGTCTCCAATGCGGTTTTGCGGGTGATGGGCAAGCCGCCCAACGAGGTATACCAGCGCTTTTGTCGTGAATTCGAGGCGGCGTCGCGTGAGGCGGGCAAGGAGCAGTACGTGGTGCCTTATCTTATGAGTTCACATCCTGGCTCAACTATGGCCGAGGCCGTGAAACTTGCGGAGTTCTGCCGCGATCTCGGCTACAACCCCGAGCAGGTGAGCGACTTCTATCCCACGCCTTCGACGGTCTCGACATGCATCTATTACACGGGGCTCGACCCGCGCACGATGAAGCCGGTGTACTGTCCGACTGACCCGCACGAGAAGGCCTTGCAGCGGGCGCTCATCCAGTACCGCGATCCCAGAAATCGCAAGCTTGTGATGGAGGCCTTGCGCAGGGCGCATCGCACCGACCTCATCGGCTACGGTCCGAAGTGTCTCGTGCGGCCGGAGGAGCCAAGCGAGAAGAAGCCCCGGACCCGCAAACGCGGACGGTAGCGATGTCCTGGTCATTTTGAGATACATCCCGAATGCCGCGTCCCCGAATGACCCTAGTGAGTGGAAGGGCTTGCCGACTAGATGGTCTTAAGCCATGCGAGCAGGTAGTCCTCGGAGCTGGTTGATTGATGGCAAGTGTCTGCGCCTTCCCGACGACCCAGTATCGAGTGCGTGGTTGAGAATCGAGTGCGTGATTCTTGTCATCCTGAAGCGCCCGAGTGCGTGGTTCGACGCCCAAATCACGCACTCGGGCCCTTGTCGATGACGGAAACCACGCACTCGATTTGTAACCACGCACTCGATTGCCCCTGCGTTGGCAAGAATCACGATCCCCGATTCGTGCGGCAGCATGGCATGTGAGGTAACGCCATCAAGGATGACAAAGTGGTCGGCATCGGTATACTGGTGATGTGCGCGAAAGACTTGATGACAAGGGCGATTGTCCGATGGAATACGTTTGGTACGTAATAGCGGCGCTGGCGGCGGGTGTTGGTACGGGCTTGGCGGGTCTTTCGGCTGCAACGGTCATGGTGCCGATGCTCTTCGTGCTCTGTCCGAGCTTTGCGGGCGAGACGGGTGCCTACCAGGCGACGGCCATCGCCCTTGCGTCCGACATACTTGGCTCGGCCGTCACCGCCTCCACCTACGTGCGTCACGGCAACATCGACCTCAAACGCGGAGGCATCATGCTGGCGTGCATACTCTCGATGTGCGCGGTGGGCAGCTACGCGGCGTGGTTGGTGGGCAACGTCGTGCTGGGCAGCTTCACGCTGTTCCTCACCTTCTGTATCGGCATACGCTTTTTGGTGAAGCCAGATACCACGCGCGAACGGACGGTGAAGCGCGGACAAGCGCTCGATGCCAAGGGCATCGCCGTCTCGGTGTTTTTTGGCCTGACCATCGGCTTTGGCACGGGGTTCGTGGGGTCGGGCGGTGGCATGATGATGCTTGTCGTCTTCACGGCTTTTCTTGGGATGGAGCTCAAGGTGGCCGTGGGCACGAGCACGTTCATCATGACGTTCACAGCGCTCATCGCTAGCGTGAGCCACATTCTCATACATCCCGCCATCGTGCTGGAGCGCTGGGATGCGCTGCTGGTATGCATGGTCGTCGCCACCGTTGCATCGCTGGTGAGCGCGCGTTTTGCCAACCGCGTGGACGGTCGGACGGTGGGCTTGGTCACGGGCGCCATCCTGACGGTGCTAGGTGCCTCGATGCTCGTCCTGTACTACTGGCCCGTTCTCAGCAAGTTCGATTTGCTGGCGCAGGTATTGATGTGTCTCGCCAACTTCGTGTGCTTCGTCGCTCCCTGTTTGGCGGTGCTCGTGCCCGTGCGGCTCTTTGCGCGAGTTCCCTCGCACGTCTTTCGCAAGATGCTCCATGCGGTGGCGTTTGGCTGCGTGACCGCGGTCATCCTTGCGGCAAGAAGTTGGCAGGCGGTGGTGGCGATCTGCCTGCTTATTGCCGTTGTGGTCTATCCCGTGCTCGCGGTCCTTGAGTCGCGACCGTGGTTCGCTCGCTTCTTTGTGCAGAAGTCGCCTGGCGAGATCAAGCGAAGCCTGCTGCTCCTCTTCCTGATGCTCGCGTGCCTGGTCGTCGTGGCATGGGGCGTCTTTGACAGGCGAGAGCTCGCCGCGGCATCCATCCTCATGTGGGGGCCGGGAGACGGCGCGGCGGCTCTGGTGGGTATCCCCTGGGGCAGGCACAAGGTGCGGCTGCGCCTTGCGGACGGCAAGAAGTCCTGGGAGGGGAGCGCCGCGATGCTGGCGACGTCGTTCGCGTGCGGTGCGCTCGTCCTCATTTTGTGCGGGCACGCGTTGCCTTGGGTGCTCGTGCCTGCCGGCGTCGGCGCGCTCGTGGGGACGTTCGTGGAGGTCGTGTCGCCGAGCGAGTGGGACACGATCACGGTCCCGGCGGCCATCCTCGCGACGCTTCTGGTGTTGTGCTGAGGTTCGGGCGTGGCGGATTGATCCATGCCGCGATGGCGATGCTATAAGCTGCCGACGCCCGTCTTTGTTCGACCCAGGTGGTTTTGGCTTGCGTGCTGTGGCGGCTCCATAGGGCGGCGCCGAGCATGCAGAGTGCGCAGGCCAGGTAGTGGTACCTCAAGAGTTAGCACGTCACAGTTGCTGATTCGCGATGTTTCCGACCGAAACGAAGCAAGCCCTGCAGATGAAGGTGACTCGTAATAGGAGCACCCAAAACGCGGAGGTATTGCTCTTCCTAGAGGAGGCCCATCGCAACGCATGTCCTCCCTGGGCCGAGATACTTTCGCATGCGCGGGATGAGGTGGGTGGGGTTGACTTGGAGCTGCCGCATCACAAGCCGGTGCGTGACTTCGGCCTGGGAGACTGACGGCAATGTATGTCGTGGATACAAACATGATCTCCGAGACCATGAAGCAGAAACCAAATGAGCGAGTGACTGGGTGGCTCAGGCCACATGGGGCGAATCTCTTTTTTCGTCAATCGTCATCGTGGGGCTGCGCTACGGCATCCTGCGCCTTCCCGATGACCCAGAATCGAGTGCGTGGTTGCGAATCGAGTGCGTGATTCTTGTCATCCTGAAGCGCTCGAGTGCGTGGTTCGACGCCCAAATCACGCACTCGGGCCCTTGTCGATGACGGAAACCATGCACTCGATTTGTAACCACGCACTCGATTCGGCTGTATATTTGTGTGGGGGTCCGCGCAAGCCCCACCTGCGGGCGACGGTCACGTTACCCGATGAGCTGGAGATGTCCATCTGGTTGGTGCCGGAATCTCTAGTACTGTGCTGAGTTTCGAATGCGGCGGATTGACTCGGTATGCGTAGATTCGGTTCTGACATTGCCGGCTTGCCTATAGGCTATCTCATGCGCAGTCGCCAACTCACAGGTTTTAGGACTAAGGCAGATTCAGAAGAGATGACGCGTGGCATAATCCCAAGCCTTGTTTCCCTGTGATGAAAGGACGTCGCCTTACGGTGACATGTCAATACTAGCGGCACTTTGCGCGTAATATGCGTGTGATCCGACCATGACAGACACCCATTCTCCCCAGATGAAGACGAGTAGCCCTACGGTATACAAGTGACACCAAGTGATACCTGATTCGCAATGTGGGCGGGCCTCTCCCTGCGCAAAGTGAGGGTTGAAACGTTGGGCAAAGATGCTAGAAGGTCAAAGATGGGCGAGAAGACAGGAGCATCGAGGAGAATCATGGCGTTTCTGCTTGCGGTGGTGATGACCGTTGGCGGAGTGCCCGCAACTGCGCTCGCGGAGGCGATCGAGATCGATGAGGCTTCGATACAAGTTCTCGAGGACCAGGTTTCTGTGGAGAATGAGTCGGACCAAACGAGCGATGGCGCACGGGAGGCGGCTCGAGATTGGACGCACATATACGCGTACGATGCGTGTGGCAACAGGGCGTTTTACGACACGCTTGGTGCCGAATGCGTTTAGCGTTACGGACCTGATGCGACCGTCGCGGACGGCACCTACAAGCTGCTTTCAGCGGCTGATACCAAATACGCGCTTGACGTGACGGCCGAGTCCACGGAGAGCGCCGCGTCTCGGCTGGATGGGCTGGGCGAAGAACGGTGCGAGTGTCGGCACCGCGGGGTTCTCCTACCGCCTCGAGTCGATCCAGATAGTTATCGCCCAAAGGCGCCTCGGCTCTCGGACAGACTTACAAGGGCGTGGCGCGTCAGTACGCGGAGGTGCTCGCGCAGGAGTCGTAGCTCGAATCCCCTTAGGGGCGAGAACTGTCAGCTATAGAAAAACGGCCGGGGTCCGTGCGACATTCTTAGCACAGGCTCCGGCCGTCTTGCGCGTAGCGAGGCGTATTACTTCTCGGATGGGCCGTGCACATCGCATGTGCGTCAAAGGGAGTATCCCCAAACAGCACAAATGGCACGCCTAGTGTCAAATGACGGGGGCGACTCGACGCCCCCTCTTTGTGCGGATCATGTGCTATAGTAAAAGCTAGCAAGCTAGCAAAGGAGTACATATGCAGGGTGTCGGAACGATTGCGCAGATGAACGTGCGTCTCGACCGGGGGCTCAAGGCTGCGGGGGATGCCGTTCTTGCGGAGGTGGGTATAACTCCGACAGAGCTCATACGAGAGCTGTGGGAGAAGGTCTCGCGTGGGTCCGCTCACGCCATGCAGGTGCGAGAGTTCTTGCGGGACAAGGCGTGCGAGGGCGTGGGGACGGGTTGCACTCCCGCGCAGGAGCAAAAGATGGAGGCGCTGGTTCGCGGACGGCGGCTCTTTGGGGAGGGCTTGGATGCCATGGGCATCCAAGCGGTCACGTCTCCTGCGGAGCTGAGGGTTACAGACACCGATCTCTATGCTGAAGCCCTCGTTAGGCGCATGCGCGAGAGGGGGACATGGTGAGCGGGGTGCGAAGGACGGTGCTGGTCGACACAAACGTCTGGCTTGACAACTACCTTCCCGGCAGGCCGCATGGGGAGGAGTCTCGCCGCTTCTTGGACACCGCCGTGCGTCTGGGTGTGGAGCTCACATACCCAGCTTCCATTGCAAAGGACGTCTTCTATGTAGTGGGCAACGAGTACAAAAGGCTCGTGCGAGGAGATGAGGGCCGTGTTGCGGAGGCTGACGCAGTCGCCATCAGGCGCATTGCATGGGGCGTAGTGGACAACATGTCTGAGCTGGCGACACCCATAGGCATGGATGCGTCGGACCTGTGGCTCGCATCGAAGTGGCGAGGGGTTGACGACGACCTAGAAGACAACCTCGTGCGGGCAGCGGCCAAGCGTGCTAAGGTGGATTTGGTCGTCACGTGGGATAAGGGCATGCTGGCGAAGGCGTTGGTGCCTACCGTTACGCCCCCTGTGGCTATTGCCCAGCTAGAGGGTGAGGGATACTAGATTTCCCTTTCTTCCTTCATTGCCAACATGGCTAACAGCGTTTACAATATGGCTATGTTGGCGTTATTGCGGGAGGGCATAGTGTCGAGCGCAACAATAGCACAGACCAGAGATGGATTCTCCGGAATAGTTCAGCGTCTTGTGAGTGGAGAGACGATGGAGCACCTTGTGCTGTATCGGAACCGCCCTGTAGCGAGAATTGTGCCCGTCGAGAGTACCCGAGATGTCTCCAAGCGTATTGGGGTTATGAAGGGTAAGTGGGACGATTTCAGTTACGATGAGTTCCAGGAGCTCGATGACGAAATCGCTGATGCGATGGGAGTCTGACGTGGACGTATTGCTCGATACGCATATTGCTATCTGGGCCATGTCTGATGCGCCCGCCCTTTCCGCGGCAGCAAAGAACGTCATCCTCAATGGGGCCAATGAGATATTTGTGAGTGACATCTCTGCTTGGGAAGTGGCCGTAAAGAGGGTGGCAAAGCCAGACGCCATGCCATTCGGTGCGCGCGAATTCATGGAGGCATGTATCGAATCGGGCTATCGTTGGCTACCCGTGACCCATGATGCGATAGTCGTCTACGAGGACCTGGACTACGATGCTGTGGGCAACGCGCACAGAGACCCATTCGATCGTCTTCTCATCGCTCAGGCCAAGACATCGGGTATGTTGTTTCTCACCCACGACAGCATACTGCAACTCTACGGTGAACCGCTCGTCTCCATCGTCTGAGCAGTAATTGCCATACCAACGTCGATCCCAGGGAACGCCGCCACGCCAACGGCGTCACCTTGCTCTCGAAGTGAAGATATGACAACGAAAGGCGCGCGACTAGCAAAGGGCGTTGGTCGCGAGAGCTATGGCCAGCAGGCAAAAGACGCACGCTGCGATGGCGATGCTGTAAGCCGCCGACGCTCGTCCTTGTTCGACCCACGCAGCCTTGGCCTGTGCGCTGTGGCGGCTCCACAGGGCGGCGCCGAGCATGCAAAGCGCGCAAACCAGGCAGATGACGCCCTGCGTCCACGAGGGCAGGAAGCACACGAGGGTGAGAGTGATGAACCCGACGGCAACGAGGGCCACACCAGGCGCGAAGATGCCGACGCTCGTGACTCGCAATCGCACCGCGACGGGCGAGACGCATGAGTATGCGAGGAATGCCATGGCCTGCATAATAGGCCACAGCGTGAGGAGCGGCACCTCCATGCTGCGGAACTCCATCACGGCATAGGCAAGTAGGATCAGTAGGAGCACGATAGTGAGCGAGATGGTCCACACAAGGTGAAGGGTGTTGGCCCACACGTGGACGCGCGTGGGCAGGTAATTATCAGGGTTTTCCCCCATGCCATCCTGGGGTGGCGACTCAAGCGCATCGCGGCTGTACCCGTCGCGCATCTGTCCAAATGCGACGAAGAATGAAACGGCAATCCCCACCTTGAAGTACTCTATCCACTCATGTCCCTGGAAGAACTCCCAGAAGCCGGGGAGCGTTGTCAGGAAATAAAAAAGCGAGAGATAACACATGGCGCCAAGTATGTTGCACACCGGCTGATAGGCGAAGTAGAGGGGTGCGAGGTGGAATCTGCCCATGCCCGGCACGATGCCT
>CACXDP010000224.1 GCA_902766445.1 uncultured Coriobacteriaceae bacterium | reverse complement strand
CGTGAGGGTCGAGCCGTAGCCCAAGTCAAGTCCCGCGCCCCACAGGCACGCGCCGTCCCTGAGCTTGATGTCGTTCGTCTCAAGCGCGTGCTCCTCCCCGTTCAAGCGGAGCTCGCAACCCGCGATGGTTAACTTGGCGTCGCGTATCATCTCGAGCCGCGCGCCCTCTCCCAAGGCCAGAGGCTTGCTCACCTTCAGATCCCGGTCGACCTCGACATCCGCGACGAGCGCAATGCCCGCGACATCATCCGAGGCGAGCGCCGTGAGGAGCTCTTCGGCGGTAGCGACCTGCGCGATCGTGCCCCCTACCGTATCGATGGTCGGTACCGTGGCGTCTGCGTCCTCTGCGCCGGAAAGGTCGTACGATCGCTTGGCGAGGTGGAGTGCCTCGGTCGTCCCGTGTCCAAAGACGATGCACTCGTCCTCCTCCGCGACGCCGTAATCTGCGACGACCTGGCCTTCGTTCTGTATGATGGGTGCCCCGAGTATGCTCTGCGACTCAGCTTGGAAGGTACCCCAGTTGCAGAGGTAGGCGCTTTGGTTGAGGGAGGCCAAGGGTGCGACGCTCAGCGTGGCACCGACCTCGTTGAAGAGGGGCTTGCCGCTCGTGTGGACGAGTCCGTCGTCTCTGCCGCACACGCGCAGCTCGCCTCGGTTGTAGAGGTCCGCGCTATCCTGCACGTAGAGGTCGCTGACCATGGCGTACCCGACGTTGTAGAGCGTGCCCTGTTTGCACAGGCTCGACCCGCTGGCGGCAAAGAGGCTGCCCTCGTTGACTATGGTGCCCCTGCAGGTGATTCTGCTGTCATTGTCGAGATCGTCTTCGGAGCCGACGGTGCCGTGATTGACGAGGATGCCCTCATCCGAGAGGGTGACATCGCCCCGCAGCGTGCCCCGGTTGACCACGAGCTTGGTGAAGGTGAAGGGCGCCTCGTCCTCTCCCTCCGAGTTGTGCGCGTTCGACGGCCCTTGGAACGTGATGCCTTGGGGTATGAGTACCGGCACGTCGATGAACTCGTGCCCGACCTCGGTGTCGGCGGCGATGATGACGGGCACACCGGCTTGCTTCGCCTTTTCGAGCTCGTCGTAGCTGCGTATCTCGCGGGCGTTGTCGAACTGCGCGTCCAAGTCTTCGGAAAGGTATGCCTCGTAGGCGCTGGGGTCGCGCGCGAGCTGCGGACTATCCTCGGCCTCGGCGACTTCCTGCGTGTCGGAGGAGGGCGTCCAAGGCCGTGCGTGCCAGATCGCGATGGCGGCCATCGCGGAGGCTGCGACGAGGGTGAGGGCAAAGACGATTCGCGTCGCTCGCCTGCGCCACAGGAGTCGCAGCGACAGTCTCTCGGGACTCTCCCAGACGTGCCTCTCTTGAATGTCGAGATTCGTCTCATCGTCTCCACGTTCGTCCGGGGAGGTGCCGTAGATGGCGATTTCAAGTTTCCTGATGCTTCTGAATCGTCTGCGTGGACGAACGTTGAGACCTCGCAGCAACGCCCGCTCCTGGCTCTCTGGGAGGTTGACTCCGTCGCATTCGCTCGGTGGCTTGAGCTCGTCTGCCGCCGCACGTTCAAGGGCGTGGGGAGGGGTCACGCCGGTGAGGCACCTGTACAGCGTGGCGCAGAGGGAGTAGATGTCAGACCATGGACCATATCCCAGCCCTTCGTACTGCTCGATGGGCGTGTAGCCTCCCTTGAGCTCTGCCGTCAGCCTCTCGCCCGTCCCCTCGCGGGCGCAGCCGAAGTCGACCAGGCGAATGTGGCCTCGTTCGAGCATGAGGTTGTCGGGGGAGATGTCGCGGTGGAGGAGGCCCGCGTCGTGGAGCTCGGACAGTGCGGGAAAGAGCGGCTTGACGATGCGGAAGAGCTCGTCGGGCTCTATCCGTCCTCCGCGTTGCTCGGCAAGTCGGGCCATGGTCACGCCCTCCACGTACTCCATCACGAGGTAGGCGGTGTTGTTCTCCTCAAAGACGTCGCGAACCCCCACCACGACTTGGAGCTTCTCCAGCTGGGCCAGGATCTGTGCCTCTTTGCGGAACTTGCGACGACCGGTTGCGAACGCCTCCGGCGTCGTACCGGGGAGGCACGAGACTGTGTTGGAGCCAGAGCCTGAGGCGTTCCTCGTTGCCCGCCCATCGGGGAAGAACTCCTTGATGGCTACTTTGATGCCGAGCTTGAGGTCGCGGCCGATGTAGGTGATGCCGAAGCCGCCGCTGCCGAGTGCCCGCCCCACAAGGTAGCGCCCGTCGTGCAGCGTAGTTCCCGGTGGCAGGTGGTGGGGCTGTGGCGCGTGGCTTCCCGCGTCGGGGCCGCACGTGGGGCAGAGGCCGTCCTCCCCAACGGAGCTCATACAGTATGGGCAGTAGTCGTGCCTCACGGCTCACCTCATGCGGCTCGGTGCAGTGTGGTTCATTATGCCATTATTGCACTATTCTTGTCAGGCGTGGGACCGTCCTCGTAGGACAAACGAGTGAGAGCTGAGCCACGCCCGGCTCGGCTGTAATGGGGGGTGCGGTGTGACGTGGGGGCGTGTCCCCCACGTCTCCCCCACGTCACACCAGCGTTCATTCGTTTGTCCTGCCGTTCTCGCGTGCCAGAATGCACGTCTACGTAACATTCTTGAGAGTAAAAAAGCAAATGTTACGTAGACGTGCTATGATGGACTCGGAAACGAGAATGCTACGCAGACGTAACATGGGAGGACGCATGGCGCGCAGGAGGAGGCTTGAGCTCGACCCCCGGTTCGAGACGCCCGCCGACACCCGGGTGCTCGACATGGCTGACTTCGGTCGCATAGCGCGCCTGAGGCGACGCGAGCTCGGTATGACGCAGCGCGACGTCGCGCGACTCACGGGCCTCTCCATGAGGCTGGTCGGCGAGATCGAGCGCAGCAAGGAGCACGTAGGCGCGGAGAAGCTGCTTGCGATTCTCGACGTGCTCAACATGACGATGGTCGTACACGTCGAAGGGAAGTGAGCGTCATGGAGCGCCTGGGCGTGTGGGCAGAGCGATACGAGGGCTTCGTACGAGTCGGCACGTTGGCGCTTTCGGATGAGGTGGTGAGGCGCGCGGGCATGTCCTGAGGCCGAATGGCCGACGGCTGTCGGGGGTTACTCCTTGGAAGCGGATGCATGTTGCGCTTGCGTCTCCTTGCGAAACGACTTGGACGCGGGCGAGCCAGCGTGAGGTAGGCTATCCTTGCGTAGGATGGCATCGACCCGGGGGAGGAATCATGTGGCATCAGCGAATCGCGGGCGTCGTGTGTCCGGCGGGGATGGGGACGATCCTTCGCGTCTTGTGCGCGGTCGTGTGCGTCTTTGCCGTCTGCGGTGGTGGCCGTGCGCTCGCCTCGCAGGACGATACGCTGCCCATCAAGGTGGCTGACGACAGCATGTGCAAGCTGCGCGTGACGCAGGCAGAGCTTAGGGATGGCGGTAAGCTGGTGTTCTACTACACGCTCCGCAACAAGAGCGACGAGAAAATTCGCCTGGGGCACGATGATGACTGGACGTGCGACGGCAAATCCGTTTCGGTGGTCGCCAGCGATTCCGTGGATGCGGGAGACGCGAGCGAGGATTACTTCTTCGTCAAGAACGTCGACCCCTCGGGCGACTTGGTCGTTAAGGGCACGCTCCTGATCAAGGATGAGGACGGTGACGTAGCCGCTCGTCACACGTTCCGGTTCGACGACGCCGAGCACGTCGAGGGCCGCAGCGATATTGCGCGCTACTACCGCGACACCATGCCAAAGAGCACCGTGGACGGCGAGGAGTTCGTGCGTCTGTGGTGCGGCAACTATGACTACGAGATCGGCACGCGCTTCCCGAAGCCGTGGTCGAGCGACGTGCGCTCCGGCTGGCTCAAGGAGGCACGCTCCTACGTGAGCCGGAGCAGCGACCTGTACTCCGATATCGAGGATCGCTACGATGACGCATTCGAGGGAAAGACGATCTGCGCGCCCACGGCCAAGCTCGTCCTGACGTCGGGCAACATGGAGAAGTGGGAGGTCGAAGTGCGCACCGTCAAGGAGGGCTGGGACGACTTCGACAGGGTGACCGAATATTGGGACGTGTGCTACGCCAAGGACGGGAAGGTCGAGTTCGCTGAGAAATCGAATATCAACCCCAAGGCGAAGTGAGGTCGAAAGCGTGCGCACTCTCGTCGTGAGAGGGTCCTAACGTTGCACTTGTGCTTGTGACCCTCCCCGCTTCTGCTCGTTCGGTATCGAGTTGTGGGGTCCTTCCATGGTGTGCCTGTGATGATGCGGCCTCGTCGAACTCGTGCGCTGCCACTTCGTAGGGCCGTGACGTGGCAGGCGAGAACTCTTGGGTTGCGACAATTCGACTGCGGCGATCGGGCCGATATGGCGCATGCCTCCGACTGCCAAAACGATGTGCCAAAAGTGCCATGAATTTCGACTTCTGTACAGTTTTTGAGGCAAGTTCGTCCACCGCAGGATTTCGTGCCTCGCGTTTGCGCAGGTCAGGGGGCATGTTTGCGAGTGGCCTCCCAGACGGCCACCGAAAAAACCGTGCAGAACTCCCAAAAACTGGCACTTTCTGCCCCTCGAGTTGGCAGTTTCGCCGACTTCGGCAAGTCTTGCTGTGATCGGGCCGATATGTGCCCATGGGTTTCGGGGCTGGATTGGATAACTGCCCCCTCTTGCCCGTGCGGGCGAGAGGGGGCAGTTCCTGCGCATTGGTGGATGCGGTTACTTAACAGTGACCTTGCAGGTGACGGTTTTGCTGCCGGACTTGTAGTTGGGGCCCCCGGCGGCGGTGACCTTTATCTTGAGGGAATAGGTGCCTTTGGGCGTGCCCTTCTTTATCGTGACCTTGCCGTCCGACTTGTTGACGGTGAAATAGTTCGAGTTCTGGGCCCTGGCGTAGGTCTTCGTCCCGATGGAGCCGCTGACGGTGAGGGGCTTGGTGACGGTGACAGCCTTGGTCCTGAGGGTCGCGTAGCTCGCGGTGCGGGCGACGGCCTTGACCGTGATGGGGTTGGTGGCCTTCTTGACCACGATCTTGTACGAGGCGGTCTTGCTACCGGACTTGTGGTTCTCGTCCCCGGCGGCCGTAGCCTTGACCTTGACGGTGTAGGTGCCTGCCCTGGTGGCCTTGCGCACGGTGACCTTGCCGGTGGTCTTGTTGACGATGAACGTTTGCGAGACGGCGTCGGTGCTCACGTTGCTGTAGGTGACGGCACCAACTACCGGGCCATCTACTAAGACGTTGGGGGAGGTCGTCGTCGAGGAGGTCGGCTTGTACGTGACGGATATGCTATCCAGGAATTTCGTGACCGTCACGGGATTCGCGGCCTTGGCGACCACGATCTTGTACGAGACGGTCTTGGAGCCCTTCTTGTATTGGGCATTGCCCGCAGCCGTGACCCTGACCTTCATCGCATAGGTGCCCGCGGGGGTGGCGAACGGGAGCGTTACCCTGCCGGTGGTCTTGTTGACGCTGAACCCCTTTGGCGCGGCATCCGTGCTCGCGTTGGTGTAGGTGAGTGCGCCAGCCGCATCCGTGACGCTGACGTTAGCGCTCGTGACGATCCTCGCGTCCTGCCTGTATGTGACGGTGACGCTCGACTTGGTGGCCTTCGCGACCATCGGGTTGGCGGGCTTTGGGATCCCGTCGTTCGTGTAGGTGTCGGCGATCCCGGCGCGTGAAGAGACGATCTCCGCCTTTGTGTACCACCGCTTGTCCGTCTCCGACCACCAGCCGTCCACGTTGGTGGCATCGGGGAACGTGCTGTACTTGTTTATGACGTTGACTTCCGAATACGCGAACATCTTGTATTTGCGACCGACCTTGATGCGTGCGAGCGACTTGCAGTTCTGGAACACGTCCTTCGAGTGGAACCCGTCAAGGTTCGTGACGGAGGATGTGTCCCAACTCGAGAGGTCCAGGGAGACGAGCGAGGAGCAGTTGGTGAAGACACCGGCCATCGAGGTCACGTGCGAGGTGTCCCAGCTGGAGACGTCGAGCGCAGCGAGCGAGGAGCAGTCGCAAAACAGGCTTCCGAGGTCTTTGACGGAGGACGTATTCCACTTCGAGAGGTCGAGTGACGTAAGCGCGGTGCAACCCTGGAACATACCCTCCTCATAATCCGAATCGCCCAGGCTCGTCACGGACGACACGTTCCAGTCGGAGATGCAGTCCAACGAGGTCAGCGAAGAGCAGTATCTGAACATGCCGTTGAGATTGCGTGCGGACGACGTGTCCCAGGCGGAGAGATCGAGCGAGGTAAGCGAGGAGCATCCGCTGAACATCTCGCTCATGTTCGTCGCGGACGACACGTCCCAGTCCGAGACGTCGAGCGACGTGAGCGAGGAGCACCCATCGAACATGCCGCTCATGTTCTTCATACCAGAGGTGTCCCATCCGGAGACGTTCAGCGATGTGAATTTGGAGTTGACGAACATGTAGCTCGCGTCCCTAAGCGACGAGGTTTTCCAGCCAGAGAGGTCTAGCGAGCTGAGACGGCACCAGCCAAACATGTAGTCCGCCTTGACGAGCGACGACACGTCCCAGTCAGAGATGCCGTCAAGAACCTTGAGCGAGCACGAGGAGAACATCTCGCTCGTGGTGGTCACCGCCGAGGCGTCGCAGCCAGAGAGGCCACGGATCGTCGTGATGTAGCAGCCCTCGCGGAACATGCTGCTGCAGTCTTTAGGCAGTATGACCCCATCCTCGAAGACCACGGACTTGATCGAATCGATGTGACTGCTCCACGGGAACCACATCAGCCACTCGCCCGTGGAGTCCACGCCCTTGCCCGCGTGAATCGTCAGATTGCCCGCGTCGTCAAGCTCCCAGGCGCAGGTGCCCCAGGTGCCGGACGTGCTTGCTTGCTCCGCAAGGGTCAGGTTCTCGGTGCGGTCTTCCACAGCAGAGGGGTCGTCGGCCTCGTCTGCGGCGGCTTCCTCGATGGAGGCCACGACTCCTTCAGGTTGCTCCTCCTTGGTCGGAGAGTCCTCGCTGTTCGCATCGCCCACGACGGATACCGAGCCTTCGTCAGTCGACGACTCCGATATCGCCCACAGCTCTTCGGGTTGGGGCTCATCAGCCTCGGACTCCGCGATTACCGGGGGTTCTTCACCTCCCATGGCCTTGTCCATCCCCTCGGCGATTGCCGGTGCGGGGAGCAGCCCCCACACCAGAGACGCGGAGGCAACTACGGAAGCTATCCGCCTCCCCAACGTGACGTTCCTTCTTGTCATCATTGTCCCCTTTCGAATCGACAAACCCAACGCTACGGTATCAGGTGGCGTACCCCCTTCGTCCAAACCGTTTCCCAGCTGGCGTGAAGGCGCGGGCTGGGAATCGCGGAACGCCTCGCGACTCTCGCGGCGCGATGCGGCGCGAAACCCCTTCGTCGGCCATGGCGGGAACTGCGGCATCCTTGTGCCCGGGCCGTTCTGATGCGGTGCGCCTCCGCTTGCCCCGCGTCGCGCGTGGGTTGCGGGAAGCCTTTGCGGCGTCTGTGGTCTTTCTTCCTCGGCTCGCTCGACGCCGAGTTGCTGGACCCTACTGCGGTGTGCATGTGGCGGTGCAGCCTCTTCGAACACGTGTGCTGCCACTTCCTGGGCCACGACGTGGGCAGTCGAGATCTCTTGTGCCGTGGCAATCCGACCGCAGTGATCGAGCCGAAACGCTGCATGTTCGTGAGTGCCAAAACGACGTGCCAAAAGTGCCAAGAATTTCGACTTTTGCACGGTTTTTGAGGCAAGTCCGTCCACCGCAGGATTTCATGCCTCGCGTTTTCGCAGGTCGGGGGGCATGTTTGCAAGTACCCTTCCAGACGGCCACCGAAAAAACAGTGCAGAACTCCCAAAGACTGGCACTTTCTGCCCCTCGAGTTGGCAGTTTCGCCGACTGCGACAAGTCACGCCGGTATCGGCGCCCTGCGAGGGCTGTCGAGGAGCGCGTCGGCTGCCTTTCATGCCCGTTTGTGCTGCCGTGCCACGACGGCATGTGGGAAACGACTTGGACGAGGCAAAGACTCCGTTTGCTACGCTGACGCCAATCGTTGGCGTTTTGCGGAACGGAGGTTGAGATGAAGAACGAAAGACGCAGGTGGGATGGGGTGCTGCATCGAACGATGGCGACGCTGATCTCGGTGCTGCTCGTCTGCGGCGGACTTCCGCCCCAGGCGATTGCAGAGGCCATTGAGGAGGCCGGTGCCGTCACGGAGGTGCAGACCGAGCCAGAGGCCGAGCCGACGGCGGGCGTCGTCTTGGAGGGCGAGCCTGAGCCGGAGGTCGTCCCTGTGGACGAGCCGGCAGGCGCGGATCGGTCCGAGGGCGAGGTGACGGAGCTTCTTCCGGAGGGGGATGACGCAAGGGTAGATTCGGCTGAGGGGATAGCTTCCAGCGAAAAAACAGTCCAAGAGCCTTCCCTGTCGACGCAGTCTGTCCGCGTTGTGGATCAAGGTAAGTGCGGGACGTGCGATTGGACGTTCTACGAAGATGGTCTGCTTGTGATTGGCGAAGGCACGCTCGCAAGCAGATCAGAGGCTCCTTGGCCGTGGTCATATTACATCTGTCCAAGGCCGGCGCCTGCTGACTTTGAACCAGATTCATTCATCGATCGCATCGAGCAAAGGAATGAAGAACCACAAAAGAATGAAGAATCACAAAATCAGGAATCTGATCTTGACAATAACGAGGTCGATTACGATCTCGTGATTACGTCCTTGCGACTCGACGGTCCCGTTGTTGCGGGGGAGTCTATAGGAGGGTTATTCTCTGACCTTTGTGTTAAAAGCCTCGATTTGAGGCAGCTCGATGTCTCGCAAGTGAGAGACATGGGAAGCGTTTTCAGAGGCGCACGGCTGGAGTCGCTGGACGTCAGCAATTGGGATACGAGTAATGTGGAAGACCTTAGTTTCGCATTCTATGGATGCCAGTCCCTCAAAAGCCTTGACCTTTCGAGCTGGCGTACGCCAAAGCTTAACGACTTGCAATGGGCGTTCACTCAGTGCACCAGCCTCTCGTCGTTGGACGTTTCGGGCATCGACACATCTAATGTTAGTAACATGCATAACGTGTTTCACACCTGCAGTGCTCTTAAGTCGCTCGATCTTTCGGGTTGGGATACGCGCAAGGCAACAAATACGAATAACATGTTTTGGAAGTGTGCACCCTCTGAATTCACGATTGGCGATAAGTACGACACGAGCAAGGATGGCGCGATTCCTGCCGCCTCGACTGAGGACGGCAAGTGGTGGTCGACGGAGGCGAAGGAGTGGTTTACCGTCGAGGAGATTGCCTCCAAGCGCAGCGAAATCGCGGACACCTACCTCAACTACAAGCCCACCGACATCTCCACTTGCACGGTGACGCTCTCGGCCTCGAGCTACACCTACGACGGCAAGGCCAAAGCGCCAACCGTCACGGTCAAGGACGGGACGAAGACGCTCGCCAAGGACACCGACTTCACCGTTTCGTGCCCCGAAGCCGTCAACGCGGGCACCTACGAGGTCACCGTCACAGGTATAGGCAACTACCGGGGCAGCGCAAGGCCGACGTTCAAGATTGCTCAGGCGAGCATCGCCAAGGCGACCTTCTCCGCAGTTGCTAACCAGGCGTGGACGGGCACCGAGATCAAGCCCGCACCGACCGTCAAGCTCGGATCAGCCACCCTCAAGAAGGGCACCGACTACACGCTCTCGTACAAGGACAACGTCGCCGTCGGCACCGCGACCGTCACCGCGACGGGCAAGGGTGACTACAAGGGAAGCGCGTCGACGACCTTCAACATCGTGCCGAAGCAGGTCACACCGACCGCGACCCTCTCAAAGGCGTTGTTCACCTACAACGGTGCCGTGCAGAAGCCGACGGTCACGGTCAAGGACGGCGCGACGGCCCTCAAGAGCGAGACGGACTACACGCTCGAGTGGCCCTCGGGCTGCACGAACGTGGGCACCTACACCGTTACTGCCACGCTCAAGGGCAACTACACCGGCGAGGCCAAGGCGAGCTTCGAGATCGTGGCCGCGAGCATATCCGGCGCGACCGTCTCCGCCATCGCCGACCAGGCGTGGACGGGCAGTGCGGTCACCCCGGTCCCCACGGTCACGGTCGGCGGCAGGGCCCTCAAGAACAAGACCGACTTCACCCTCAAGTACGCCGACAACGTAAACGTCGGCACGGCGACGGTCACCATCACCGGCAAGGGCAACTACAAGGGAACCGCGACGAAATCCTTCAACATAGTGAAGGGGAAGGTCACGCCCACGGTGACCCTCTCGAAGACGTCGTTCACCTACAGCGGCAAGGCGCAGAAGCCGACGGTCACCGTCAAGGACGGCACGACCGTCCTCGAGAGCGGCACGGACTACACGCTCAGCTGGTCGCCCTCGGGCTGCACGGACGCCGGCACCTACACCGTCACCGCCACGCTCAAGGGCAACCGCTCCGGAACGGGCAAGGCGACCTTCACGATCGCCCCAAAGTCTCTCGGCGGCTGCACGCCCGGCTGCTCGCCCGCGAGCTACACCTACGACGGCACCCAGAAGGCCCCGAAGGTGACGGTCAAGGACGGCTCCACGACCCTCGCGGCGAACACCCACTACACCGTGACCACGACGCCCAGCGGACGCACCAACGCCGGCACCTACACCTACGTGCTCACGGGCAAGGGCAACTACACCGGGGAGGCCAAGGCGAGCTTCGAGATCGTGGCCGCGAGCATATCCGGCGCGACCGTCTCCGCCATCGCGAGCCAGACCTACACCGGCAAGGCCATCACGCCCAAACCCACGGTTACCCTCGGCGGCAAGACACTGACGTCCGGTACCGACTACACCCTCTCGTACAAGAACAACATCAACGCCGGCACCGCCACGGTTACCGCAACCGGCAAGGGCAACTACACCGGCACGAAGAGCGCGACCTTCAAGATCGTGAAAAGCTCGCGCTGGAAGTTCGAGTGGGGCAACGACAACTGGAACTACCTCAACAGCTCGCAATCCGGCCACTTCAAGTCTGGAAAGTACGTCGACCAGATCAGCGCCGCCTACGTCAAAAAGCTAAAGGCCAACCTGACCAACATCGAGAAGGATGTGGTCTTCAATGGCAGGGAGTGGTCCGACGGCAGCGTGACCGACCCGTGGATCTACGAGGAGTGGGGAGGGTCCTGCTACGGGATGTCCTCGACAGCGCTGCTGGCGAAGGGCGGGTTGCTCCCGTACGCGAGCTACCAGGCCGGGGCGATTAGGCTCAGCCAGCTCGGGTGCCCGACGGCGAACATGGCCGTGAGCTCCCTCGTCACGTACTACCAGATGCTCCAGGTGAAGGACGTCACGCAGCAGCAGTACCGAACGATTCCTGGGAGGTCGCACAGGGAGAACATATCCGACATCATCTCCACGCTCGACAGGTACGGCCTGTCGCTCATAGGGTTCAAGAAGGCGGGCTGGGGAGGCCATGCCATCCTCGCGTACGGCTACGAGTACGGCAGCTGGACCTGGGACGGGGTGACGTATGGGGGCAGGATCATGATATGCGACCCCAATGCGTCAATGCAGCTCGACAGGCGATACGACATCTACTTCAACACGAGCACCTACAGCTGGGCGATACCGGCATACTCGTATGCCTCGGTGAGGTCCGCGAGCGGTGCGAGGTTCAACTACGTCGGCGCGGACGTAAGCGCCATCAACGCGGGGGGCTATCTCGGCGGCACCGCCGGCGCGAGCCCGCGCGGCAGCTACGTCGCGCGCCTGGACGCCCCCGCCATATCGGGCGACCGCTCCGTCACGAAGGTCTCGGCGTCGTCGGGCGGCTACGTCGACCGCACGAACGCGCCGGGAGACATCGAGGAGGACTACTCGTACGTGGCCACGGGCGAGGGCGAGGGCACGCCCGGCTACAACCTCCGCGATGCAGACTCTGCGTACAGGGTGACGCAGGGGAACGCGGAGAACCTCCAGCTAGCCCTGCGCTACGAGGACTGCGCGCTGAGCGCCAGCTCGGTCGCCGGGAGGAGCGCCACATTCGACCGGGCCGGCTACGTCGAGGTGACAGGCGAGACCGCGGCCTGGTCCCTCTCGATCACCTCGAACGAAGACTACCCCACGGACTGGTACGCGGTGTCCGCGAGGGGGAAGAGCGCCGACCGCGCGTCCATGAGGAAGGCCGAGGGCGGCTACGTCATCGCGGGCGACAACCTGCGCAACGTGACGGTCGAGGCGCACAACTCCGATGAGAGCGCGAAGAGGACCTTCTCCACGAGCTACGGCGAGGCGTTCGTCTTCGAGAGGGGCGACGGCGGCATCGGCGTCAGCATCGACAAGGACGGCAACGGCTCCTACGAGACCGAGATCAGGCCCGCCAACCCCATCACCGTCAAGGTCATCAAGGCAAGCATCTCCGTGACGTACGACCCGAAGGCCGCGACCGTGACGCCGAAGAACGTCACCGTCACCAACGCCCAGGGAGCCGTCACCTACGCCAACGCCAGCACCGACGCCACGCCGAAGAAGTTCTCGGTCAACAAGTCGACCGGCAAGGTCACCCTGCCCAAGGCCACGAGGGCCGGCACCTACACCGTGAAGGTCAAGGTCACCGCCGCCGGCAACGCGAACTACAAGTCTGGCTCGAAGACCGTCAGCTACAAGATCGTGGTCAACAAGGCTGCCAACCCCATCACGGCCACGCCCGTCGCCCGCACCGCGAGCTACGCGACGCTGAAGACCAAGGCCGTCACGGTGACGAAACCCCTCACCGTCTCCGGCTCCATCGGCACGAAGACCTACGCCAGGGCGCAGAACTCCAACTACTTCACCGTCGACAAGACGACGGGCAAGGTCACCATCAAGAAGGGCACGCCCAAGGGCACCTACACCCTCAAGGTGAAGGTCACCGCCGCCGGCGGCCCGAATTACAAGGCGGGCTCGAAGACCGTGACCTGCAAGATTACCGTGAAGTGATGGGAGCTTCGCACCACGTCCCGTTGCTATCAGAACGCGCAAGAAAAGGCCCCCGGTGCGGGGCCTTTTCTTGCGCGGGTTCCAAATGCGGCTGGGCGGGTCGAGCGCTCGATTTGCCCGCGCTTTGAGGCTACCCGCCCAACGGGCCGTAGAAGTCTTCGGCCTTGGCCGTGAGCTGCTCGGCGCACTGGATGACCTCGTCGAGGGTCGAAGGATCGCGCAGCGCGGCGATCACCTTGGCGGTCGAGCCCGTGAGGAGCAGGTTTTGCCACATCCGATTCCGGTACTGGTGATGCACGCCGACCCACAGATGGCGAACGTCCCTATCACGCTCGTCGCAGTCGACCCAGATGACGGCCTTGAAGTCAGTGTCATCGACTTGGAACCGGCTGCCAAAGAGGGTGAACGAGCCCGACTCGGGCAGACACTCTTCGGCCATGTCGGCGACGTAGTTCATGTTGAACTCGGCGAGCTCTCTGCTGGCATGTATCTCGTGGTCTCGCATCGTTGCCCTCCTTGGTCTTGTTTGCATCGTCCGGTGAGAGTGTAGCACCTGGCGCGTGTGCCCATCCCCGGCGGGCTGCCCCGGACTTGCCCTGCCCGGCATCCACCGGGTCAGTTCTCTGGGCGCGACAATCGCCACGTCTCGTGCCTGCGAGCGATAGGGTCTGCGAATGCTTCGCGATCCTCGAGGGGCCATGTGGTGCGAAACGCCCTCGACGCCCATGACGGGAACATGCGGTATCCTTGTGCCTGGAGTGTCTGACCGGATGCTTAGAGGAGGCACGATGAAATCACTCACGCGTAGGAGCTTCACGGCGGCGGGCATCATCGCCGCGCTGAGCGCAGGTACGATGCTGCTGGAGGGTTGTGCGGCGCAGGGCGAGGGCACGCCTGAGGACGGCCAGGCCAGCACAGAGCGCGAGATCTCCGAGGAGGAGGCCGCCGCGGCGGAGGACGCCTACAAGCCGCAACGTACCAGCACCCCCAAGTTATACGGCCCGCCTGAGGACTTCGACGAGTCGTCCGACGCGGCCTCGACTGGGCAAGAACCACGCTCGACGGACGAGTGACCGTGCGCATAGCGGACGTCAAGCGGGCGCACTTGGAGAAGCTCTCTGACTATGCGCAAGCACTCTACCGGCATCCAGAGCTGCGGAACCTCTTCCTCGAGCTCACGCTGGCCTGCAACGAGCGTTGCTTTCATTGCGGGAGCTCGTGTGCGTCCGCCATGGACGGGGAGCTGACGTGCGAGGAGTGGAAGCGCGTCATCGACGAGGCGTACGAGGACTTCGGCACCTCGCGCGTGCAGCTGTGCGTGACGGGCGGGGAGCCATTGCTGAGGCGCGACTTCTTCGAGATCATGGGCCATGCTCGCGACCGTGGCTTCAGGTGGGGAATGACGAGCAATGCCACGCTCATCACGCCGGAGGTGGCCCGAAGGCTCGCCGAGGTCGGTATGAGCACGATCTCGGTTTCCATCGACGGGCTTCGCGACACGCACGATAGGCTGCGTGGCCTCGCGGGCGGCTACGACAGGGCCATGGCAGGGGTGCACAATCTCATCGATGTCGGCGCGTTCCGCGTGGTACAGGTGACCACCGTGGTCAACCACGCAAACATCGGCGAGCTCGACGAGCTGTTCCGAATCATGGATGGCATCGACATCGACTCCTGGCGCGTCATCGGCATCGAGCCGATAGGCAGGGCGCTGCTGCGCCCTGACCTCATGCTGACGCGGGAGGACCAGGTGCGCCTGCTCGACTTCATACGCGCGAAGCGCTCCCAAGGCTACCCCCTTGAATACGGCTGCAGCCACTACCTGGGCCTCGAGTACGAGGCGGAAGTGCGGGAGTGGTACTGGCTCTGTGGCGCCGGCCTGCACGTCGCGAGTGTCATGGCGAACGGCGACATCGGGGCCTGCCTCGACATCGAGCGACGCCCCGAGCTGATCCAAGGTAACGTCCGTCGCGACCACCTGCGCGACGTGTGGGAGAATCGCTTCGAGGTCTTTCGCCGGGACCTCTCCGACTCGTCCGAGGTCTGCCGCGCCTGCGAACACGCGCGCTACTGCCGAGGCGGGGCGCATCACACGTGGGACCACGACGAGTCACGCCAGAGGCTTTGCTTCAAGGGGACGCTGTTTGCCGATTAGCGATATGTACGAAATTCCACGAGGTAGTTCTTGTTCACGTAGCCCATCTTCCCCAGCTTGGGGGAGTACACGAACCTGTATCCGCCGTAATCTCGCGAGTCGTTGCACCTGACGACGTCGCCGGTGTAGAGCTCGCCGATGATGTTCGCGTCGTCATTCCTGGCCTGCGTGCGCAGTGCGAGGTAGCCCGAATCGACGTGGACTTGCCGATAGAACATGGTTGTCTGCATCCTGACGAGGTAGTTCTTGTCCACCCACCCGTACTCGCCGAGTTTCTTGGAGTATACATACCAGTACCTGTCGCTTGAGGCGAGGCCCTTGAGATAGACTATCTCGCCGGTGTAGAGTTCGCCAATCTCGTTGCTCTCGTCCCGCACGGGTTCGTCACGCAGCGCGAGATAGCCGCTCCTCACCTCCACGGCATAGGCGTCCCACGCCTTTCCCTCCGCGCGCGCGGGCGCAAGCGCGAACAGTGTCGCCGCGACGAACGTCGCGAAAACCAGGGTCCGGAGGATACTCGTGATCGTGCGCTTCTTCATGGCTGCGTCTCCCTTCCGGTTGCTTGCGTGCTTCTGCATGGCCTGTCGCCCCGAGCGGCAGTGTCGCCTTGCTTGCCACGACAATAGCAGGGCTCTTTGGGGTGCAATCCAAGTCGTTTCCCAGCTGGCTGGGTCGCCAAGGTGCCTCTAAGAAAAGCGGCCACTTCGCATCAAGTGCGGGCGGACAAGGGGGACGGGGGAGTTTGTCCGTGTTCCGCCTTTGTGCCCGAATCGCGCCGCGAATTGGATGAGGGGGCATCTGCATGGCGTAGGATAATGTGGGCGTATTTCTTGTTCCACGCGCAAACCCGAGAGTCTGAGAGGAGGTCACCCGTGAAAGAGGATCGTTGCCCATATTGCATGCAGCCCCTGCGAGGTGCGAGCCCATGCTCGGCATGCGGCGAGGAGTCGTCTTCCTACGAGCCTCTGCCGCATCACCTGCCGCCCGGCACGTTCCTCGCCGACCGTTATGTGCTGGGGCGCGTGCTGGGGGAGGGGGGGCTTCGGGATTACCTACCTCGGTTGGGATGCCGCCCTCGACCGCAGGGTGGCCGTCAAGGAGTATTACCCGCACGACCAAGTGGTGCGCTCCGCGCATGAGTCTCTAGCCGTCACTCGCATCGCCGGTGCCTCTGCGGAGGGCTTCGAGACCGGTAGGAACAAGTTTCTCGAAGAGGCCAGGGCGCTCGCGAAGATGAGCAAGCAGCCCTGCGTCGTGGACGTGTACGACAAGCCGTTCGAGGAAAACGGTACGGCCTACATCGTGATGGAGTACGTGGAGGGCATCTCTTTGTCGCGGCTTGCCGAGGAGTGCGGCGGCCGCATCGAGCCCGACGAGCTCTTCGAGATGGTCGAGCCGCTCCTGAGGGCGTTGGCTGAGCTGCACGAGGAGGGCATCATCCATCGCGACGTCACCCCGGACAACGTTCTGCTGGAGAACGGGCAGATTCGCCTGATAGACTTCGGCTGCGCCCGTGCAGGCACGCGGGGCACCAGGGAGATGACGGTCATGCTCAAGGACGGCTATGCTCCCGTCGAGCAGTACAACAACTGGGGGCAGGGCACATGGACCGACGTGTATTCCCTCTGCGCCACCCTCTACAAGGCGCTGACTGGGGTGACTCCGCCGCTCTCTGTCGAACGCAGCCCCGTGGACGAGCTGGTCCCGCCTTCTCAGCTCGGGGTCGACCTTGGCCTGCAACGTGAGGAGGCGATCCTGCGGGGGCTGAGGGTCAAGCCGGGGCGACGATACAGAACCATGGACGCGCTTTGGGAGGCGCTCTATGGCGATCCGTCTCCCGTCAAGAAGTCTCGCTGGCATCTTGCGGAGCGCCTGAACCAACCCGCCTGAACCAACCCTTGGGGAAGGGCACGCGTAGTCTCGTCGTCGCCCTGTCGATAGTGCTGGCCTGTGCGTTCGCTTGGTGCCTTTGGAGGGTGTGGCCGAAGTCGGGCCTGCCCTTCGAGGACGTCATCGAGGTTTCTGCGGGGCTGAGCCACACGGTGGGCGTTCGCTCCGATGGGACGGTGGCCACAGAAGGAAGGGATCGATGCGGCGAGTGCGACGTGGAGGGCTGGACCGACATCGTGTCCGCGTCCGCCGGTGCATACCATACGTTGGGCTTGCGCAGGGACGGCACCGTCGTGGCGACGGGCAACGACGAGAGCGACCAGTGCGACGTGAGCGGATGGAAAGATATAGCGGCAGTGTCGGCCGGGGGAACGTCGGGGTGGAGTGCGATCACCACTTTGCAGCCGACTGGGTATAGCGTGGGTCTGCGAAAAGACGGGACCGTCGTAGCGACCGGTAACGACAATTACGGTCAATGCGAGGTGTCCGGGTGGAGGGACATTGTCGAGGTGTCTGCGGGGAGCACGCATACCGTCGGCTTGCGTGCGAATGGTACCGTCGTGGCGGTGGGGGACGGCGACGATGGCGAGTGTGACGTATCCGAGTGGAAGGACATCGTCGGAGTGTCTGCGGGCGGTTCGTTTACCGTTGGTCTGCGCTCAGATGGAACTGCGGTCGCCGTGGGGTACGACGGAAGCAATGTGATGTCGGGAAAGGGTGACGAGGCGATCGTCGTGCGTGAGTCCACGGGGCAGCTTGACGTGTCAGGCTGGAGTGAACTCGTGTCGGTCGAGGCTGGTCAGTTTCATGTCGTCGGCCTCCGTTCCGACGGGACCGTCGTGGCGACGGGAGACAATTCCAACGGCCAGTGTGAGGTCGACGGTTGGACAGACATCGTGGGGATAGACGCGGGTAGCCAGCACACCGTCGGGCTTCGTTCGGATGGGACGGTGATCAAGGCTGGGTACGATGGAGTGAGGGCGTGGCAGGGGGTATGAGCCTGCGATTTGCCTACGTCCTGCGTGCCCTCGATGCAGGGTGGCAGTGAGTGCTTTTGACGTGACTGATTTCACAGAGAGGGAGGGTAGCGATGACGAGCAGACGGCGGGTCGTCCTCTCGTGTTCGGTGATGGCGTTGGTCATCCTTTTGAGCGCGCGACTGGACTATTGCTGCAAGCTGTACGAGTGGTCGTCTCCGAACTATATTGTTGAGGCAGCGGAGAGTTACGTGGCGCATGGTTGGGTTGTGGACGTGTGCCTCGCGATGGTTCTTTCCATCGTCGTGGCCCTGTGTCTGCTCGTCTGCCGAGGACATGAGCTGGCGCGGGAAGGCGATTCTGTCGTTGTTGCCATGCGCCGTCGCCGCAGTCATGCTGTGGCATCTGCTTGCCCGACCGTGGCACACGTGGTCCACGTCCATGGGTGAGGTCTGGCCCTATGTGCAGATGCTCGTTGTCGCTTGCTACGCTCCCCTCTGCCATTCGCTCGCAACTGTCCTTCTCCGCAGTCTGGAGAGGGGTCGTGCGACAGTCGTTGCCCTCGCCGCTCATGTGATCACAGTGTTCCTCTGCGCTCAGGCAGTTGGACTGTCGTATAGTCTCAGCCTTCCGACCGTCGCGTGGATGTCGCTCTGCTGGACCGTGTTCGCCGTTCCCGTGCTCTGGCCGGGTGTACGCGTTCTTGGTGCGAGCAGGAAGGCGGCGCTTGCCGCCCTGTCCGTGGCGCTTCAGTCCGGCGTCCTTGCGTTCTGGCGGGTTCGCGAGATACTTGAGAGCCTGAGCTGGCCCGTGCGTCCCGAACGCAGGTGGTTGTCCTTCAACTGGCTGGCGACTCACGTGGACGCGCTGCTGGCGATGCCGCGCTCAACGTATTGGGGATCCGTTGCCGACCCTACCATGCTGGACGGGCTGCAGAGGATTCCCATCGCGTGGCTCGGGGTGTGCGCGGGGCGGGGGGCACGACTGGCCTACGTCGCTCTTCTGCTTGCGTTCCTCGTGGCGTCATGGGTGCTGTGGCGCGAGGTGCGCGAGGGCGGCGAAGACCGGACGGTCGAGGTCCTCGCCCTTGCCGTCTTGGCGTCGAATCTCTGGGGGACCCTCTGCTCGCTTCTCTTGCTTACGTCGACCGGTGTCGTCACGCTGGCGTCGACCAACCCCTTCCAGCTGGTGCCCATCGTGTGCCTTTTGGTGATGGCGCTGGTGCCCGCGAGCTGGGATCCCATGTCTGTCTGGGAGGCCCGTTCGAAAGTCATTGCGTCAAGGCGTGGGATAGGTGCTCGTCCATGGGGAAAGGCCTTGGACGAGTCTCTTCGCCCGCTCGTCACAAAAAACGCCCGGCTCGGGACGTCTCCCGAGTCGGGCGCTACGCCGCGAATGTCTCTCCATGACGAAGCATAAGGCCTGAGTCAAAAAAGAAGAAAAAGATGCAGTCATGGAAACCGCTGCGGTGCCTGTGCCTCGGAGGGAGGCGCCTCCCCCTCGGCACGACTGAATGGTAGCACCGCGTGGGCGCCCCTGTCATTAAACTAGCGGTTTAATGCAATCGCCGCAGCTCAGGCATACCATATCCGTAGCGGCCAAGGGCGTGCGAGGGCCGTGCGGGGGTCCTTCGGGACGAGCGCGCGGCATCGCGGCCCGGCCGGGGACGCATGGGGCTGGTGACGGCCTTGGGCGGGGGAGCGGACACGTTGAGGCGTCGCGAGCCTTTACGGAGCCTGAAACGCTAGGGAAGTTCCGGACGTGCCTCGCGAAGCCGCCCAAGCCGTCGCCATCAGGGGCTGACGCCCCGTCAAGGTCTCATGCATCCCAAAGGGAGGGGGGTGAGAGAGATGAGCTACCAAGGAAAGAAGAACTACGCGTTCGAGCGCGCCATGGAGAAGATGTCGCTGGCGTACGAGGGTCGCTACTACGACGCCCGGGCGAGAGCCCACGCCGAGCGCGAGGAGGCAGCGAACGAGCGCGCGCGGTCCGAGCGCGAGTGCGCGCGGAGGCTCTGGAGGAAGACTGAGCGGCCTTGGCGCCACAGTAGGGTTCCCGGGGCACAGCGCGTAGACCTCGTGCGCGACATCGTATCGTGCGAGCGCAACTTCCACGGCGGCATCTCCTATCGGCTGAGCCCCCTGGAGACGCTCAAGATGGTGAGCGCGAGCTCAATCTTTGGCGAGCCGCAGTACTACCGCGACGGCACACGCGCGAAGGCGCGAGTCATGGACGGCCTCCGTGGAGCGAACGAGAGGTTCGTGCGCTATGCGCTTGACGCGCTGGATCCCTTCCGTGGGATGACGACCGCCGAGGTCATGGAGAAGGCCATCGACGACGCGCTTGACGCCGACTTCGGGGCGACGCTGGAGTGGGCCGTGGAGCTGCGCGAGCGCTACCTGATGCGGCTGAACCCGCAGGTCATCCTCGTGCGAGCGGCCACCCACCCGGGGCGCGGCGCGTGGACGCGGGAGCATCCCGGCGAGTTCGCGGAGGTCGCCCGGCGCGTGATGTCGCGTGCCGACGACGTGACGAACCAGGCTCAGTACTGGCTTGCGGGCCACGGCACGAAGCGGGGAATCCCCGCCGTCCTCAAGCGTTCCTGGGCGCAGCGCGTGGGCAGCATGAACGCTTATGCGATGGCGAAGTACGGCAACGCCGGCATCGGCCTCGTGGACGTGGTGCGCATCTGCCACGCGAAGGGCCCGCTCGTGGACGTCCTCATGCGCGAGGGGCGCGTGCCGATGCCCGAGGGGCAGGACACCTGGGAGCGGCTGCGCGCCTCCGGCATGGGCTGGGGCGAGATCCTGGACACCATCCGGATGCCACACATGGCGCTGCTTCGCAACCTCCGGGGGATATTCTCGGAGGTGGACGACCCCGGGGTGCGGGAGAAGGCGCTGACGCTGCTCAGGCGCGGCGTGCGCGGGGGCAGGCAGTTCCCCTTCCGATACCTCTCCGCGTGGAAGGCGGCAGAGGCCGAGTGTGCCCCCTGGACGCGTCAGGTGCAGGAGGCGCTGGAGGAGTGCATGGCCATCGCATGCGAGAACCTCCCTGAGCTTCCCGGCCGCTCGGCGTTCCTGGCGGACGTCTCGGGCTCGATGTGGGGCACCTGCACGTCCGCGTACGGCACCATGACGATGGCGGAGATAGCGAACCTGAGCTGCGTGATCGGTGCGACGCGCGCGGAGGAGGGGGTGGTCTTCCCCTTCGCCGACTGGATCGAGCGCGTGCCCGTGGACAAGGCGGGAAACATATTGGAGCAGGCCCGGCTCGTGGGAAGGGTCGAGTGCGGTTGTGGCACCGAGGACCCGTTCTGGATCTTCCTGCGCGAGGCCATCGCGCGGCGTGAGCACTGGGACAACATCTTCGTGTACTCCGACATGCAGGCGGGCTATGGTAGCCAGGAGCTGTATCTCGACGGCTCCGACCAACGTGTGAGCGCGGGCATGATACTTGAAGCCTACCGGCAGATGGTCAACCCCAAGGTCAACGTGTACAGCATCCAGGTGGGCGGCTACACCAACGCGCTTATACCCGAGTACGGCTACCGCACGACGCTTCTGAGCGGCTGGACGGGCAAGGAGCTCGTCTTCGCCGACGCCGTCAACCGCATGTGGGACGAGCTCGAGGCGAGCCGGCCCTGACGAGGGAAAGAGCCGTAAAATACCGAGGCGGTTACGAGAAACGCACTGGATTCCGATCGTGGCCAGAGATGTAGAATGGTGGCGACGGAAGGGGATGGTGCGATGTATGCGCAAACCACGTACCCGGTGATCGACATGGCGGAGACGGGCCGCCGCATCGAGCGGTGCCGCCGCGAGGCGGGGCTGAGCGTTCGGGACCTGCAGGACTACTTCGGGTTCGAGTACCCGCAGGCCATCTACAAGTGGCAGCGCGGGAAGAGCCTGCCCACGGTGGACAACCTCCTGGCGCTGGCGAGGTTGCTGCGGGTGTCTATGGAGGACCTCCTGGTCTGCGAGGATCGGGGGGTCCTCTGCGGTATGAGTAGTAGTTCACGCTCTTGCATGCTTCTTGCGGCCGCTTAGGAACTGCCGAAAAATTAGGGTCAATCCAAAAAGCTGTGGGTAGCCCCTATTTCGCCACCGCCTCCCTGCCCGGCGAATAGCGCCTGCTGGAGTCGAAAATGGCTCAAGCCAGAAACCTGTGGGTGCGCCCCATGACGATGTAGCCTCAGACTTCCTTGCACGCGATGCGTCGCCCGCTAAGAGTGGCGGGAATGGCACGCAATGTTGCCAATGTGTGCCAAAGCCGCCGTTTGGGACTTGCCCCCACCGGCTAAAAGGCAGAAGCGGCACACAACATCAACGGCGTCGCGCGCCTTTCCGGACGGCTGGGGCCATGCGAGCGCGTGAGAGAAGCCTGCTACCGAACGCTGACGGTGGTTGGCCACAGACTTCTGGCTTGAGGCTTTCTTTTCCTATGCACCCACGCAACTGAATGCCCTCTGATGATGGATGCGTACCGAAAATGACAATGCATAGCCGACCACCTCGTCGAGCCTGTCGACAACGCCCGGAGTCGTCCGAGCGGCTATCCATTTGCGAAGGTATACTTGTGGTAGTCGTCCAACCTCTCGAAAGGCTCCGCATGGAGAACTACATCGTCGAGACGCAACGTCTCATCGGCCGCCTGTTCGTCAATCCGGATCCCGTCGACCCGTACCGCTTTGACGGGGTGTCGTACGCGCCGCAGGTGATGGACCGCGTCATGCGGACCTCCGCAGACGTTGTCCGCGTGATTGCCCAGGCTGAGGCGGTGAGGGGCATGGGTGCCGACGACGTGGCGCGGGCGGTGTGCGTCGGTCTCGACGAGGTCGAGGAATTCGAGAGGAGCGGGAACGGCAGGACCGCGTCGTTGCTCGCGGTGATGGAGGCGCTTGGCGTGAACCCCGTCACCGTACCATATCTGCGGATGTAGGGGGTGGGGACATACGTCACCTGTTCGCTTGGATTGAGAATAGCCTCGTGGGGCGCTTCGACCAGCTGGAAAACGGAGCTATACGGTTTTGAATACTCTTCGCAGAGCTCGGGCCCCATAAGCCTCTCTCTGCTGCTCTCGGGCGGATGGAACGAGGATGCCCCGAGGAACTTCCGCGAAGTAACAGGGTGTCTTGTGACGCAGGACTTCCGCACGCTTCCATGCGGAGCGCAAATAGCGCAAGAGATAGGTGCCTATGTGCGCGAGTGCACGAGGGACCTTCTGCCGAGTTTTGGCTAGCGCGGATTGACCTGAACGGGTGTGCCTCGTGCCTGTTGCGGTCTTATGAGGAGGGCGAGAGCTTCGACCGGGAAGCCGAGTTCGACTTTTAACCTGCGCGACTGGTCGTGCTTGGCCGAGTACGCCTACCAACTTCATGGGTTGGCGTGCGAAACGACATGGTCGATGGCTCATCGCGCGCTGCTACATTTGTAGCCGCAACCATCCGGGCTGCACGTGCTGGGTGTGCCCCTACACCATCACACGCTGCTACATTTGTAGCCGCAACCATCCCGAGCCCATGCGATGGCACGGGATGTGCAGGATTGGGCGGCTTGGGCGAAACGAGTTAACTCGAGCGCGCGATTGTCTGTACCGCGGTAAGTAGGCACTATTTATGGGACAAGCCCGTAACGATAGGCGAAAAGGAGACGCACGATGAAGACTCTCACGCAAATGAGCAAGCTGATCGCGCTGGTGCTGCGCCACAAGCCGCAGGAGCTGGGCCTCACCATGGACGCCCACGGCTGGGTGAGCACCGCGGAGCTGGTGCGTGCGCTCAACGACATACAGCCCTTCACGATGGCCGACCTCGAGGAGATCGTTCACACCGACAACAAGGGTCGCTATGCCTTCAGCGAAGACAAGACGTTCATTCGGGCCCGTCAGGGCCACTCCATTCCAGTGGATTTGGGACTCGAGCCGGTCGTTCCTCCGGACGTGCTGTGGCATGGTACGGCGACGAGGTTCGTCGAGGGCATCGAGCGAGAGGGTCTCCTGCCCATGAGCCGCCAGTACGTGCATCTCTCTCCGGACTTGGAGACGGCCCGCTCGGTGGGTAGGCGCCACGGCAAGCTAGCGCTCTTCGAGGTGGATGCCGCGGCGATGGTGGCCGAAGGACACAAGTTTTATCTATCGGAGAATGGCGTGTGGCTTACCGACGCGGTGCCGCCGCGGTTCCTCACGCGGGTGGGATGAGCTTCTGGGGAGTCTCGGCGTCCGCAGGCTCAAGGACGGGCGTGGTCCCTCGCGCGTTGGCGAGATTTTGGGAGATTGGCTTTGTGTTAGGGGAGAGGGTCGAACATGGAGGACCTTGCTGAGCGCTACGACATGCGGATCGCAGCGGCATGGATTCTGGGGCATTCGCGCAGGGTCGGGGTGCCCGTGTTGCCGCAGGAGCTGCGAGGACTCACGGCGGGCGCGTGCACTTCCGACGAGCTCGACGTGGTGGTGCGCACGGGCCTGGACGCCGGGCTCAAGCTCTATCCCTTCAAGCGCTCCACCAAGACGCTGCCGCGCGTGAGGCGTACCATGGGGTTTCTGCGCTCGTTGCGATTCGACACCATGCTGGACGTGGGCAGCGGCCGGGGCGTCTTCCTCATTCCCTTCATGCGAGAGTTCCCTTGGGTGAGCGTCACCGCGCTCGACTTGCTCGAGAAGAGAATCGACTTCCTGAGCGAGCTTGCCGACGGTGGCTTCCCGCAATTGCGGGCGGAGCGCCTCGACGTGTGCGAGCAGCCCTTTCCGGCCGACTCCTTCGACGTGGTCACGATGCTGGAGGTGCTCGAGCACATCCCGCAGGTCGATCGCGCGGTCGTGGCCGCCGTTCGCATGGCGCGGCAGCACGTGGTGGTCTCGGTGCCGTCGAAGCCGGACGACAATCCCGAGCACATTCACCTCCTCACAAGAGATCGCCTGACCGAGCTCTTCGGTGCGGCGGGATGCACACGGCTGAACTTCGACGGCGTCGAGGGGCATCTCTTCATGGTGGCGACGATTGGGTAGGGGCGTATGACATGCAGTCTTTCGAGATTAAAAAGTATCCGCGCACGCCGCACCTCGAGGGGTCGCGGCTCCAGCCGGGCGACGAGGACCTGAGCCAGGTGCCCTTCGCCGACATCGCGGGAAGACATCTGGTGGTGGAGGAGAAGGTCGACGGGGCCAACTCCGCCGTGTCATTCGATGCGGGCGAACAGCTCCTGCTCCAGAGTCGCGGACACTACCTCACGGGAGGGTATCGCGAGCGTCACTATGCCCTCATGAAGCAGTGGGCGGCCGCGCATCGCGAGTCGCTCTGGCGCGTCCTCGGCAGCCGCTACGTCATGTACGGCGAGTGGCTGCACGCCAAGCACACGGTGTTCTACGACGCGCTGCCGCACTACTTCCTGGAGTTCGACGTGCTCGACCGCACGACAGGGGAGTTCTTGGGCACGCCGGAGCGGCGGGCGCTCCTCGAGGGACTGCCCGTGGCCTCGGTGCCGGTACTGGGGGAGGGCGAGTTCGCGAGCCGCGAGCGTCTGCTAGCCCTGCTGGGCTCGTCGCGGTTCGTATCGGGGATGCAGCGCGAGCACCTGTGCGAGGCCGCCGAGCGCCTGGGCCTCGACGCCCGCCGATGCTGCGATGACACGGAGCTCTCGGGGATGGCCGAGGGCCTCTACCTCAAGGTCGAGGAGGGCAGTCGGGTGGTCCGTCGGCTCAAGTACGTGCGCTCCGCGTTCCTGCAATGCGTGGACTTCTCGGAGGCGCACTGGCTCGACCGTCCCATCGTGCCCAATCAGCTTGCGGTGCCGTTCGAGTCGTTGTTTTTGTAGGTGGTATGCATGGGGATGGTGTCCGAGCTTGAGAGGCTCGTCTCGGTCGATGCAGGCGACGGCATCGCATGGGACCGGATTGAGGAGCTGCTCGAGCCCTCCGGCTTCTCGCGCATGCGCGGCGTTCCGCAGAACCCGGTGTTCCACGGCGAGAGGGACGTGATGACGCACACGCGCATGGTGTGCGAGTGGCTTCTGGGGTCTGACGGGTTTCGCGCGGCCTCGCATGGCCGGAGGGCCGCGCTGCTGCTCGCCGCGCTTTTCCACGACGTGGGGAAGACCCGGACGACGCGTGAGGTGGACGGTCGATGGACCTCTCCGCACCATGCGGCGGTGGGGAGCCGAATGGCGCGCGAGTTCCTGTGGCGCTCATGTGGCATGGGCGGCTCGGACGGGGCGTTGAGGCTTCGCGAGGAGGCGTGCGCGTTGGTGAGGAGCCACATGCTGCCGACGAGGCTGCTCGATCGCCCGGAACCGGAGCGGCTGGCGCGCGAGGTGGCGGCAGTGGGCGAGCTGGCGTGCGGGTTCACGTGGCGCGAGCTCTGCCTGCTGAGCGAGGCGGACCTGCGCGGGCGGATTGCCGGAGACGTGGAAGAGCGCGTCGTGGGCATCGAGCTGTGCCGGATGTTCGCCGAGGAGGCGGGGTGCCTGGAGGGGCCGTTCGGGTTTGCGGATGCCCACACGCGTCGCGCGTACCTCTCGGGGAAAAACGTGTCGCCCGAGTATGCGCTCTTTGACGGAACGTGGGGCGAGGTGACCCTCGTGTGCGGGCTTCCTGGCACGGGCAAGGACACCTGGATCGAGCGGCACCTTCCGGACGTGCCGACCGTGTCGCTCGACGACGTGCGACGCGAGATGGGTGTCGGTCCCCAGGACGACCAGGGGAGGGCGATCCAGGAGGTGACGGAACGCGCGCGCGTTTATCTGCGCGACCGGCAAACGTTCGTATGGAACGCCACCAACCTCACGGTTCGTACGCGGGGCCGAATTGTGGGACTCTGCGAGGCCTATGGCGCCCGCGTGCGCATCGTGTACCTGGAGGCTCCGTGGGACGTGACGCTGGAGCGCAACGACGCGCGCTCTGGGGACGAGCGCGTCCCCGTCGGCGTCGTCGAGCGCATGCTTGCGAGGCTCGAGCCTCCGCTGCCGGGAGAGGCGGACGCGGTGGAGTGGCGTTGCGTGTGATGTGTCGGCCGCAATGAGAAGGAAAACGCCACCTCTGCTGGTTAGCCGCCCGACTTACGACCGATGCGCGTTGCCTGTCATCGACGACGCCCGCGAACAAATGTAGTTTGCTGGGACCGTACCTTTTGGGGCGATGAGCTGTTACCATGGGCTGCTATGAGACGATTGATGGACATAGACCTGCTCGATGATGTTGCGCCGCAGCAGCAGATGGTGCATGCCAGCATGTTGATTCTGCTCGTCGGTGTGCTCGTGCTGGTGCCCGCGCTGCTGGGCATGCCACTGCTCGGGTGGTTTGCCGCCGTCCTTCACCTGGCAGGACGTACGGGCGACATGGCCTATGTACGCATCATCGCGCGGGAGCCGATGGCAACGCATGCGGAAGACGCGGAACGGGGCATCTCGCTGCTTCACGACGAGCAGCGTGGCCGTTTGT
>CACXDP010000223.1 GCA_902766445.1 uncultured Coriobacteriaceae bacterium | reverse complement strand
TGCCATGACAAAGACACTCTCGAGGTCGGGGGCAAGGTGCGCGTTGAGGTCGGCCTGCTGCAGCTCGTATTCGAAGTCGGTCATCGCTCGTAGGCCCTTGACCACAGCCCCCGCACCAACCTCACGGCAAAAGTCAACGAGCAGTCCCTCGAAGGGAAGCACCTCGACGTCCTCGATCTCGCATTGCACGACCGCCTCGCGAATCATCTGCACGCGCTCGTCCAGCGAGAATGTCGTGCCTACGCCGTGTTTTGAGCGCGAGGCAGCAACACCCACCGTCACTCGGTCAAAGAGCCTACATGCCCTTCTGATCACATCCAGATGCCCCAAGGTCACGGGGTCGTACGTACCGGGAATTACCACATGGGAAGTCTCTCGCATCACCATCATCCTTGCATCCGAAGCAAATCCACACAGCTCGAGGCCACGACACGTGAGCGCAGCCTCTCGAAGCCCGTCAGCGACAGCTCCTCGGCCTCAGGCGCACGCTCGTAGACCACGAGGCAACCCGCCTCTAGCTGGGCTGAGATCCGCAGTGCCTCGACCAAGCCCGCGACTACACCCGCGTCCATGGCATAGGGTGGATCAAGGTACACCACTCGAAAAGGCGCACCCCAAAGGCCGCGCGCGACCGTGCGCGTGACGTCGCCAGTGATGATGCGCCAGCTATCCTTATGCGCACCGAGTCGCTGACAGTTTGCCCTCACCAGCGCCGCAGCCCTTCGGTCCCGCTCGCAGAAGGTGCAGCTCGAGGCACCGCGCGAGAGGAGCTCCAGACCAACGGCCCCCGAGCCGGCAAAGGCATCAAGCACGGAAACGCCGCCCAGGTCAAGCTCCTCGGCTGAGAGAATCATAGACGCAAGCGTCTCGCGCATGCGATCGGTCGTCGGCCTCGTCCCACGTCCCTCCGGTGCGTCGATGGGACGCCCGCGCCACATACCGCCCACAATCCTCATCCTCGCTCGACCTCCTCGAAGTAGATGCCATAACGCTGACGGCACTCGACGGCTAATGGTGCGTTCACAGGAGCAGCGAGCTCGGGGTCGCGTGCCACCACCTCGCGAGCGTCGGCATGGGCAGCTTCCACGAGATCCTTGTCGGCTGAGAGGTCGCAGACCGAGAGCATCACGCCACCATGTTGACGGTATCCGAGCACCTCGCCCTCTCGGCGAAGGCTCAGGTCCATCTCTGCAAGCTCGAAACCATCAGAGGTCGCCTCAAGCGCAGCGAGGCGCTTACGTGCGGGAGATCTTGGCCCCGCGGCGCATACGAGGTACACCATGCCCGCATCTCTTCCTCGTCCCACGCGGCCCCTCAGCTGGTGCAACGTGGCCAAACCGAAGCGGTCAGCATCAAAGACAATCATCACGGTGGCGTTGGGCACGTCCACGCCGACCTCCACGACGGTAGTCGCCACGAGCACGTCCGTCTCGCCTGCCTTGAAGCGCGCCATCGCGCTGTCCTTCTCGTCAGCGGACATCTTGCCTGTGAGCACGTCAAGCCGAAGACCTCTCAGCATGGTTTGCGCAAGCTCGTCGCGCGTGCTCGTCGCCGCATGGAGCCTCTTTGCCGAGGACTTCGAGCTATCGGGCACGTCGTCGAGCTCGCTGCCGTCGTCGCGATCATCCACGAGCGGGCAGATGACGTAGGCCTGATGTCCCGCCGCCACTGCGTCGCGGACTGCGCCATAGGCAAGGTCAGCATTCTCGGGGGCGACCACCTTTGTGCTGACGCCTGCGCCTGCGATTGGTCGGTGCCGAATGCGCGAGCAGGACATGTCGCCATAGAGCGTCAGTGCGAGCGTGCGCGGTATCGGCGTCGCCGTCATGGCAAGCAAGTCGGCTGCCGCGCCTTTGCCACGCAATGCGGCACGCTGACTCACGCCGAAGCGATGTTGTTCGTCAATGACGACGAGGCTCAGATGGTTGAACTCCAAATCGCCGGAGAGCAATGCTGTCGTGCCAAAGACGCAGGTGAGGTTTCCCGCTCGCAGCGATTCAGCGGCGGCCCGTCGCTCGGAGACAGCCGTCGCCCCCGTGACGAGTGCCCATGCGATTCCCGCCGCGTCAAGCAATGGACCGACCCCCTCCGCGTATTGACGGGCAAGCACCGAGGTCGGCGCCATCATTGCTGCTTGCGTGCCCGTGTCAGCTGCGGCAGCGATGGCAGCCGCTGCGATGACGGTCTTGCCCGTGCCCACGTCACCCAAGAGCAAACGGTTCATCACGTGCGCGGCACCCATATCGGCCAGTATCTCTTTGAGCGCAAGCTTCTGTTCGTCAGACAATGCGAACGGTAATGCGGCCAGCAACGCAGCCAGATGACGGCCATTCGTCACATGCGTCGTGGGACGTATGCCCGCGAGATCCATGCGCTGACGCGTGAGCAGGGTGAGCTGCAGCGTCAGCAGCTCGTCGTAAGCGAGCCTTCGCCGCGCCTCTTCGGCCGAGGCTACCGAGGATGGGAAGTGCACCTCTCGCAGAGCACGCGCAAAGGTCATGAGGCCACGTCTGGCAACAATTTCCACCGGCAAGGGGTTACACACGTCACCAACGTCGGCAAGCGCAGCGGCGATGATGCGGCGCATCCATGAGGCGGTGACACCCTCCCCTATCGGATGAACTGGCAACACTCGTGCGTAGCTTGTGCCATCGCCGGCGCCAAGTACCTCATGAAAGGTCGGTCGCATCTGCCTAAAGCCATAGGCAAAGGTCACCTTGCCCGATAGCGCCACCATATCGCCCGGATGCATCTGCTCGGCCAGCCACGGCTGCCGAAAGAACGTCGCCACGAGCACGCCCGTGTCATCGACGACACAGACCTCCACCAGTTGCATGCGAGGCTTCGGACGCTTGAGCTCGACCCTGTCGATGCGTCCCACCACCGTCACGTCAGTGCCCACATCGCAAAACCCAATGGGCACTACGCGGGTGAAGTCGAGGTAGCGACTGGGTAGGTGAAGAAGAACGTCGCGTACACGAAACATGCCGAGCCTACGCAGAGCCTCGGCACGCTTACCCGTCACATAGCGCAACCTGCTCGAGCTGTCAGCAAGCTGACAGGTCCTCTGTATCCTGCTCGCCGCTTCGCTGATACTCGTCACGCTCGCACCCGCACGACCGATGTGGCTA
>CACXDP010000222.1 GCA_902766445.1 uncultured Coriobacteriaceae bacterium | reverse complement strand
GCAGTCCGTGCAAGCGCGCAAAATCTTATCTTCCCGACAACGAGCACATCGAACTGCTTTCCCGACAAAACCATTGCACGCGCTACCAAGTCCGACGACATTCCTTGGCCTATCGCAATCTTGGTTTGAAAACGATGCAACCACCTTCAGCGTTCACAGCTCGCGCTCATAATCGAAATCCACAGACTCGTCTTGAGTGAAGAGCAGTGATGGGCATACTCCCGCAGCATATGCCACCGAAGGACAGATCGTATTGCGAGGCATTTCTTGATCTCCGTCGAGATGTTCAATACCACCGGCGCTAGGTTTATCTTGCTTACGCTCCCATCTGCATCATGATGCATATACGGACTCGCCTCCCAGACGCCGTACAATCCTGCCTACGTATCATTCACTCGGTTGCCATCAGTCGCATTCCTTACGCCATTTGGCGCACTCGTCGACAGACTCTCTCTTTATCGACCGCCGGTGCCTCTCTTCCCAGCCAAAGAAGGATCCTTCGCCAAAAGAAACCCGTATCAATCTCCGAGAGGGGCCAATAGCCTACTCGAACGTGCCCATAAGTGGTGCTCGGACTAGACCTCCGTCAGGCGACCTAGTCCGAGCACCCACAAGTACAACGATTTGCCACGAATGCGAGTGACTTTTCGGTTGGACAGGCTAATGCGACGCTAGTAAATCAAGTAAAACTTGTCCGAGATATCTTCCCAATCTACGTTGTTGTAATAGCCGTCAGTAGAATACACGACGTAGTAGTGCCCAGCATGCTTGACTATTGAGCCGCGAGCCGCAGAGAATGCGGCGTCGCCCGCTTCGATAACGGTTCCGCCGTACGTAAGGGTATCGTCTTCGTAAGTGAAGCCGTTCAGCCCCAGTAAGAAGCTGTTCGAGTTGTACCTTATTTCATTTGTATCTTGTGTAGCCGTATGGCAAAGATAGACGTTGCTGCCCTTTATGTAGAACTTTCCATAGAGCAGCCCGCCATCGATAACGATGGCATCGACGTCGCGTTCGCTGTACGTGCCCCCTTCTGCGATATAGGCAACAGCAAAGGGTATAGTGGCATCTTCGATGCTTACATTGATCGTCTGGGCATTCGAGTCTTTCTTCGCTACGTGAATGGTCACGCTACCCTCGTAGCCAGCCGCTATCTCCTTCTGGAGCTCCGCATCCCACATGGGCGTATCGACACGGACAGTAATGGTTATGTCACCAGAAGTCATCAGTCTTACGCCACTATTATTATGATTGTGGATAATCTCTCCGCCCTCGGCAGTAATGGAGAAATAGTTGCCGTATTCTGACGAATCATACTTCTTTCCATCAATCATTATTGAGAACTGAAGAACATCGCTTACCTTATACGGGCCCTCAGACGACGCGGCAACGATGCCCTCGCCACTCACCGACCCACCCGATGGCTCCGTCTTTACGACACGGACCACACGGTCCGGCTCGTCGAGCGGCGAGGACTCGGTAATGCTTGCGCCCGCGTCAGTCACTACCAGCTTGAAGTACTTGTCCTTGTTGCCCTCGTATCCCGCGGGAGGCACCGTCTCCTTGAGATAGTAGATGCCAAGGGGAAGCTTCCCTATCCAGAATGTGCCAGAGGTGCCACTCGTCTGTTCCTTCGCGCTCAGGGACATGTCATAGCAATAGATGTCGAACTTCGCATTCGGCAGCGACGCGCCATCCTCTTTACTCACCTTCCGCAAAATGACCTTAGCTTCATTGACGCTCTCGTTCATAAGACCATAGCGAGCAACGTCCGTCTCCGGTATTGCGACCCCATCAGAATCAAGCTTGAAGATGGCGAACGCTCTCTGTGCCGCGGCCCTCTCGGCGGCGCTCATCGAACTTGTCGTGTCCGCGTAGTTTTGCAAATCCAGGTCTTCCTGGGAAATCTTTGCAAAGACGCCACTGTTCGCCCCGGCATTGGCTGCCAGCGTCTCCAGTTTCATGTTGTCCTTACCCGCAACAACCACGTAAACCGCTTTGGCCTCATGTCCATCTGGATGGGTTGTCTCCCTCATGAAGTAGATGCCCTCATCCGTGTTCTCAAACCGAACGATTCCGTCACGGGCTTGCACGCCAGACCAACTCGCACCATCAAAGATATCGACTTCTTGATTCGAAGAGGTGGTCTCAGCAATCGCAATTTTCGCCTTGGTCGTGCACTCCTGGTCGTCATACAGTGTAAGCGTGGCTCCATTGAGCGGGTCGCCCTTTCCATCGACCTTAACGAAGGCGATGTCGACGGCGGACTCGACGAGGTGGACGCTGATATAGTTCTTGTCCGTCTTCCCGCCGTTAACAAGCAGGTTGTAGGAGTTCTTCTCATTACCCTTGTTTTCGCTAT
>CACXDP010000221.1 GCA_902766445.1 uncultured Coriobacteriaceae bacterium | reverse complement strand
TTGAGTCCGGCTACTGCCAAGCCCGCGTCGTTGGCGCAGTCGAAATAAAGAGGTACGTTGTCCTCCACTATTCCCATGCCGATGATGGGATGTTTGATTTCCTGAACGGCGCCGAAAGGCGAGGACGGAACGTAACCCGTTGGAGTTATCACGACTCGCTCGCCGTACGAGCAGCTCCAGTCGAGGTTTCTTCCGAAGTACATGTTGCCGTTATCGTCAACGAACCTGATGCCAGTGCACATGATGCCCTCCTTGCTGGTTGAAGACCTTTGGTGATGCGTAACATCAATTATACAACCTGAACCTCGTACTGCGTCTTCATTTGCTCTTGATGTGACAAGGTAACAGGCGACTCCCCACAAATCGCAGAACCAGCGAATGAGACGCCCTTCCTCCCGTTGTATCAGGAGGAAGGGCGTCTCCGCTGGATGCTTTCAGAGGATATGCCAATCAGTAGCCCCAGGTCACGAGCTGCCAGCCTTTGCCTTCCTCGCGTGCTAGCCACCACTGATAGTCCTTCATCTCAGTGTCCGCCTCCCAGGCGCTACCGCCCTCCACGGGTGTGTGGAAGTCGGTGAGAAGCTCGACGACTTGCGTGTATTTCGCGCCTTCGTCTAGGCTGTTCAGCCAGTCCAGGTTCTCCTTGGTGTTGCACTCGTCACCCGCGTAGCGTAGGTTGTGAAGCTCGCACCCCTCGAACGTCGCAAACTCGCACTTCGCCTGAATGGCCGCCTCCTCGAGCTCCTCAGCGGTGTAGAGATCTGACTTGCCAAAGTCGTAGCTTACTTCCGGCATGACCTTGCCCGCCTTGTACTCCTCAAAGGTAATTCCTTGGTCCGCAATCTCCTTGGCGATTGCCGGGTCGTCCAGATAACGAATGTGCCAAGGTTCGTAACCGTAACCCGTGATGTGCTCATCACCCTCAAGATAGCGAAGCGTGAAGCCGTAGTCGGCAATCTTTGCGTGAATCTTCTCCCACACCTCCGGATACTGCACCAGGTCCTCATTCATGACAATGTCCTTGCCATCGATGTTGAGGTACAGGTCAAGGGCGAGGCCTGTCTGATGCTCGGAATATCCAGGCGTGGCAACGGTCTTCTTTGCGTAGTCCGCACCGTACTTCTGGGTAAAGTCGTCCATGATCTTTTGCTGCGCCGCGATGCTTCTGTACGCGGAGTCAAGGTCGACGTGGACGCCTTCCTCCTCAAGGGCGGCCTTCAGCTCGAGGTAGGCATCGTAGGCCTTCTTTTCGACCTCCACGTCGTCGCCGACTGAGTTCGTCATGTGAACGGTTTCCAACGAGTCCTCCCAACCGTCGGGCAGGGGGTTGAGCTTGTTGACCAATGCTAGGTAGTCGATGCCTTGAGCCTGCTCGTCTGCAGACGTTGCGCTCGTTTGCGTCGTCTGCTCAGCTTGCGACTCGTCCGCAGCCGGAGTCGATGCTGGGCTTCCTCCGCATCCTGCGAGAATCAAACACGTCGCCACACACACGGCTGCCTTCGAAAAAGTCTTCCTCATATCTGAGCCCTCCCAGCTCTTTCATCTCACTGCTTTGTCATCACTGCAAACACTCTCTAATGATAACCACGGCTCGCAAACACTAGCCGCATCTACAGGAGAATCGCACACCGTTACACCTCGCCCGTGCTCTACAATACCGAAGAGTACCAAGCGGAGATTCGGAGGGTAAAGATGCAATTCGGTTTCTCGATAGTTGGTGCCGTGCTTCTGCTGATGCTGTTCGTCCCGAACATTAAATGGGCGAAGAACCAACCCTTGGGATACGAGGAGATTTCCAAGCACGAGAACAAGACGCTCCTCATGCTCGAGCGCATCGGTCAGGTGCTCACAACTTGCGCTGCTGTCATCTTCGTCTGCCCGCGCGGCTTTTCTTTCCCATGGCTCCTATGGCTTGTAGTTGCCTTCCTGCTCATGGCTCTCTACGAAACCGCTTGGGTCCGATATTTCAAAAATGGGGAAAAGCTCGATGGTATGTACCAGCCGCTCGGGCCAATACCGGTGCCCATAGCGAGCCTGCCCGTGGCGGCCTTCGTGCTTCTAGGCATCTGGTACCAGTCGCCGATAGCCGTAATTTCCGCCGTCATCCTCGGCATAGGCCACATTGGCATACATCTTGGACACCTTCGCGAGCTGCAAACGCGATAGGGGGCGGAGGCGTTCCGCCAGTCATACTTCCCAGCGGAAGTGCTCCATGTCGACGCGTCCGTCCGGAAGAAACCCGATGCCCTCGGTCGCCAGCAGTCGGCGCTGCTCGTCCTCGCCGCCGAAGGCAAACCCAGGAGCAAGCGATCCGTCCTGAAAAACCACGCGGTGGCAGGGAATCACGCCGGGCTCGGGGTTGACATGCAGGGCGAAGCCTACGAAGCGCGCGTTTCGTGGCCGTCCGATGAGGCGCGCGACCTGCCCGTAGCTTGCGACGCGCCCCTCTGGAATCTGACGAACCAACTCATAAACCGAATCGTTGAATGCGCCCATCTGAGCCTCCGATGTGTCCTGTGTTATTGTTCTGGTCATGCGGCGATGCAGTGAAGAAGTGCGACAAGGCTAGCGAATACTGCTGTGCATTCGCGCTATCGCCCTGTCGGCAACCTCGATACATTGACCTTAACCTCGAATCTTTGCCTGTTGCGGCACAATCGCTGCGCGACCTGCTCCAGTTCCTCTAGGTCGAGTTCCTCTTGCTCCGCAGCTAGCCTCTCGAGCTCAGTTGTCGTTATCTGATAGCCGAGCTCTGCAGCTGCCTTCTCGAACGGTCGTGGGCCAGTTCATGCGGGACCGTCAGCGACGATACATCGCTATGGTACTCTATCCAAGCAAACGAAATGCCCCGATTAAAGCCCAAAGGAGTACCCATGAAGCTTACCCTCGCTCCAATCTTTGCCAGCGGCATGGTCCTACAGCGCGAGCTGCCCGTTCGCGTCTGGGGTTCGGCGAATCCCGGGGCGAGAGTCGACGTGGGCATTCAGGGCCAGATGGCAGCGTGCGTGGCAGACTCGAACGGTGACTGGTGCTGCACGCTCGCGCCGCTGTGCGCGTCCGACGCCGAGACGCTGGATGTGTGCGCTGGTGACGAGCGTATCGCGCTTTCCGACGTGGCAATTGGCGAGGTCTTCGTCGCAGCCGGGCAGTCAAACATGGAGTTCTGGATGCGCTACGACCAGGACGTGGAAGAATACCGATCCACATGCACCAACCCACGCATCCGCTTCTATGACCAGCCGAAGTGCTCATATCCCGGCCAGACCGAGGACTTCGATTACTCTAAGGTTGGCATCTGGCGCAAGGCCACGCCCGATGACCTGGACTACTTCTCGGCCGTCGGCTACTACTTCGCGCGCGGAATGGAGATGGTGCTCGACGTGCCCGTTGGCATCGTGGGCTGCAACTACGGCGGCACCATGTCGTCCGCCTGGATGGCGCCCGAGCACGCGCGCGTCGTTCAGCCCGAGCAGGCAGCAGCCTTCGACGCGCAGCTCCAGGGACTCCCGTACGAAGAGTTGCTTGCCAACGGACGCCTCAACGTCGAGAAGAACGACAAGGGATACGCCACTTGGCCCGCTTGGAACGAATTCTTCCTAGGAGGAACCCCAAGCGCGGAGGAGGGGAGGGCCTTCATGGCCGACCTCATTGCGGGCGCCGCAGCCTCCACGGATACCGCGTCGAGCGATGCTGAAGCTGGCGCGCAGGTCAAACCCGGCATGATGACGCCGACCAAAGAGGCCCCGGGCGCCCTCTTCACCTACATGGTGCTGCCCATCGCCGGCTTCACCACGCGCGGCGTGCTGTGGTACCAGGGCGAGAGTGACGACGAGTTCGATGGTGCCCAGCCGCGCTACGCCGAGGCGCTCCGTACCATCATTGCCGACTGGCGTGAGGCGTGGCAGCGTGCCGACCTGCCCTTCTTGGTGGTGCAGCTGCCCGGTTTCGGCTCGTGGGAGTCGATGGGCTTGGAAGCGCACGACTGGCCCACTATCCGTGCGGGTCAGCAACGGGTGACCGACGAAGACGAGCACGCATGGCTTTGCTCGATAAGCGACATGGGCGACAAGCACGACATCCATCCCAAGGAGAAGAAGCCCATCGGCGAGCGCCTCTCCCTGCTTGCGATGCGACACCTGCTGAGGATGGACGTGCCTGCGGACGCCCCGCGCTGCGTCGGCGCGGAGCGCAAGGGCCCGTGGGTCATCCTGACTTTCGAACATGCCGAGGGCGGGCTTGTACTTGCTGGTGCGGAGGCCAACGCGCTCGAGCTTCTTCGCGACGGCGAGCCCGTGTCCTTCCAGGCGGGGACTAGGGGAGAGCGCTTGGTCATCGCGCCAGAAGCGCCCACGACCGATCCGCTAGAGGTGCGCTTCGCCCAAAACAACTGGTACCGCACCAACCTCTACAACGCCGCCGGGATTCCCGTGCTGCCCTTCGCCGCCCGCGTGTGACGCGCGTGAATGGGGACGCGGACAAACTCCTCCGTCCCCATTGTCCAAAACAGTAAGCGCTATAATGGATTTGGCGGGCAGCTAGTAGGGCTTACTCCAATGATAGGTTCAGGTCCTTTCAGTTCAGTCCTGCGATATCGCCCGCCATCCCTTCTGTCTTGTTGGAGGCGCGATGCTACCCATCTTTGAGGACTACCTTTTCGCGCAGGGCTACTTCGTTGACGAGGATGACGATGTTGCCGAGTACGACGAGGGCCAGGAAGAGATGCCGGTCGCGACGCTTGTGGCGCTGTGGCACTACGCGTGGATTCGTATCACGGCTAGACCCGAGCTTGCCAGTCCGCATATGCTACGGGTTGCCCAACGCAACCTCGGTCTCTCTGTCCCCGAGCCGTTCTACCAGGGCTTCCCCGCTACGGTTCGCGCGAGCGAGTCCGCCGAGCGCCTGCTCGACCAGCTGCTGCACTACTTTCGTACGTATTACCTTGGCGACTTCTCGCGGGCGGGTCACTCCGTGTTTGAGGCTCGATACGAGCGTCTTGCCTTTGTCGAGAAAGTCACGCCCAAAGAGATTGCCATCATCACGCAAGCAGAGTCCGAGGAATTGCTCGAGCGTGCCACAGAGGGCTTCTTGGCCAGCACTCGTCCTCTCAATGAGACCAACCAGGAGCTGGTGACGGCCTTTCTCAATACCCATCCCACGTATTCCGTGGAGCGGTGCGCTTGCAAGGACACGGCCGTCCGGCTCATCCTTGACACCGGCAGCCTCGACCTGGTGCGCCACATCGAGCTTTCCGACGTTATCCGCATGCTGGAGTGGCTGCACGAGATGCGCTACCAGGACTTGAAGGCGGTGTATAGCAAGTCGCGCGTTGGACCGAGCGTAGTTAAATACGTGCCGGTCTCGCAGATGAAGAAACTCAGTCTGCGCAACCGCGACCGGAAGCTCATCACGGCGGTGCTCGATCGGATTTTCGAGCGTGGCAACGTTGACATAGACTCCTGTCTGGAAAAGAAACGCATATGGAACGGCCTGCTGCATCACCTGCACTACCGACCAAAATGCGTTGAGGCAAAGGAGTTCTGCACGGCCATCCGTGGCAAGGACCGTCGCTCGGTGTATTCGGCCATGGAGTGCTGCCTGGCCGCTGGCGATGTGCGCGGTGCCACTGACGCCCTGCTCGCTGGCAAGGGACCTGGAGCGATTCTAAGGCATCTTGACCATCTGCTCAGTCGAATCGATACCTCGAGAGAACCCGATCGCGTGGAAGAAGACATCACCTATGTGTTCGGCGCCTGCAACTCGCGCAACAGGATTATCCTCGTGCAGTTGCTGCTCAAGTACGGCGCACGGGCTTATTTGCCATCTGGTGAGAAGGAGCGCGACTTCACTTTCGTGCATCTGGGACAGCTGAGAAAACACCACGAGACCGACAAGGAGCGTGCCCGTCGCAGGTCCGCCCTTTCCGTCGAGATGAGCCAACGGGTCGAGGCGTGGCTGCGCGACCAGCTTGCGCGCGCTTGCAGCGGCTCGCTCGGCAAGGTGTACGTAGACGATGCCCTGCGCTATGCCGCAGTTCCGTTGCAAGAAGGCGCATCGATGAGCGGATTTGGCACGTTGCCGCGTGGAACGCGCATCCCGCTGCCCGAAGGCAAGAAGGTCCGCGCGTTCACCTACTGGAAGAAGGTAGATGACATCGACCTGTCCTGCTTTGCGTTGTATGACGACGGGGGAACGCGCGAGTTCTCGTGGCGCACGATGGCAGGTACCATCTCCGACGCGCTCGTCTTTTCGGGCGATCAGACGAGTGGCTATCACGGCGGGTCAGAGTATTTTGACGTGGAGCTTCTGGCACTTGCCAAAGAGGGCGGACCTAAGTGCCATTATTTGGTGTTCTGCAACAACGTGTACAGCTGGGGTACCTTCGATGGGTGCGTATGTCGTGCGGGCTACATGCTGCGCGACATCGATGATTCGGGAAAGGTGTTCGAGCCTGCCACAGTACAGTCCGCGTTCGTCGTGAACTGTGCCAGCCGCGCAGCGTATCTCTTTGCACTCGACCTGCAGGACCCAGCGTTCATCTGGCTCAACCTTGGCGAGCGCAGCATGCAAAACGTTGCCGGCATGGGCGACGTGGAGTTCCTGCTCAAGTACTTGCACATCACAGATGTCTTTAGTGTGCGCGACCTTGCGATGTTGCTTGCCAGCGAGGTGGTGGCGACGCCTGAGGAGGCTGACGCGGTCTTTGCCGACGCGTCAGCCGAGGAGCTTGGGCTGCGCGAAGGCCAGGAGCTCATCCGGCCCCGCGACACCGCCCGCCTCCTCGAATTGCTGAACGGATGACCACGATCCCACAGCGGGATCGTGGTCACATCGCGGACAAACTCCTCCGTCCCCATTGTCCCTGTCGTCTTGTCACCTTACCACGAGCCGGTAGCGCCACCGTCCTTGGGCTCGTCCGGCTCGATCAGTGTCGTCTTCCTTTTCTTGCGCAGAGCCCTTATCAACGGATTAAATTTGACCGTGTCAACAACCCCGCCATCCAGCTCTTCGAGCGTCTCTTCGCTGAGTTCGGTCACGTCGCTGGACTCGACCTCGGTGGTTGGGTTCTTCTTGGTGCTGTCGGTTGTCATGGCATCTCTCCTTTTTCGGTCGCCTTCTTGCTGACTGCTAAATATACGCGTGTGTCACGCCCGTGTCTCAGGTTTTTTTGAAACGCGGTGGAACGGGGACGGGTTTTTCGTTTCACATTTCCCGTTCCAAATGCTGCGACAGATGGCCGGTTCCTGTTCCTCGGAGAGTGCCAAACTTGGGCACGAAAAGTGTAAGAAAACCCGAGTTCTGTGCTGTTTTTGGGTGCCGATTCGCCATGAGGGCGATAGAGCACCCCACAAAAGTGCAAGTAGAAGGTACCGAAAATCTGACACCGTAAAAATCGAGACCGAAAAACTATACATATCTCGCAAAAATCTGCACTTTTCTCGTTCGCGTTTGGCACTCGGGAATGTGTTGTCCTGGGCACGGTACGCCCACGGAAAGCAGGCCGGTCTTTGATGAAGGCAGCCCACCAACCTGCGGTGAGGCCAATGGGCTGTCGCAAATCCATCCCGCGTGCGAGTTGTCAGTGCATCGACTTCGGCGCTATGCTGCCTCCATGCTCGCGTCGACGAGGTGAACGTACTTCGTGCCGTTCTCGTCGTAGGTCTCGAAGACCCCCGTGACGACGACCTCGGTCTCGTCGGCGGGATAGTCCTGCGGGTACGCGTGCTTCCCGTCTCCCCATACGAACTCCAAGCCCTAGGCGCAGCACGCGGTGGCGTCCTGTATGACGACGTAGAAGTAGTCCGTGTCGGTCGGATCGTAGAACGTGTGGTAGTACGGCCCGCGCATGCGGACGACCCTGCCCGCGTAGGCATCGGGGTCCGACACCATGTCGTACACGGTGGCGTAGACCATGTCCGAGCTCATCGACGTGAGGTCGTAGTCGACGGAGTCGTAGCCCGATTTGTCGTCCCCGACGAAAGAACCCCCTTTGGGCTTCGAGGCCTCGTTACCCTGAGCCTGCTCCTGAATCACCTCGGAGACCCCTTGCTGCTGTGCAGGTGCCGTTCTCGAGCTGTCCTTCCCGCAGCCGCCGAGCGACATCACCGCGGCGAGGAGGGCAGCTAGCATCGCAGGTCCCATCGAGCTTCTCTTTACGCCTTTCATTGCGGTCAACTTCCTTTCAACTTTCCTATCAGACAGAACAGGGCGAATGCCAGCGCGTCGAGCATTACGATGGTTGAGCCAACCGGCGTGCCCAGGAGTATTGACGCGAGCATTCCGACAATGGCGCATGCCACGCCGAGCACGCCTGCGAGTGCGGTCACGCCGCGGAACGTCCGGCACACCCGCATGGCGGAGAGTGCGGGGAACACCACGAGCGCGGAGAGCAGCAGCGCTCCCACGAGGTTCATGCCCACCACGATTACGAGCGCGATCATGACGGCGACAGCAAGGTTGTAGCGCTCGATGGGCAGGCCGCAAGCCTTGGCAAATGACTCGTCGAAGGTCACGGCGAACACGCGGTCGTACAGCAATACGAACGCGGCCACGACGACGGCGGACATCACCGCGCACGCTGCCACGTCGAACGCGGAGAGCGTAAGTATGGAGGTGGTGCCAAAGAGCGTGGAGCAGACGTCGCCCGACACGTTCGCGCGCGTTCCGAAGACGTTCATCACGAGGTAACCGGCGGCGAGCGCGGTTACGCTCATCATGGCGATGGCGGCGTCTCCCTTCACCTTTGCGGACTGCCCGCGCCTGAGGAGCAGTATCCTCCGCCCATCGCAAGGACGTGCGTCGCGTGGGGTAACGCGGCGGCAATGTCGTGGGTCACCTCGCCCTTGCTGGCACCGTCACCGAACGCTACCTCGCCGGAGAGGGCGGGGAGTAGACCTAGGAGCGTCTTCACGAGCGTTGACTTGCCCGCGCCGTTCTCGCCAAAGACGAACACGGCTTCGCCGGTCCCGACGCCGAAGCTTATTCCGCCCGCCACGGGGGCGGTGTATCCCACGGAGAGATCCGTGCAGGTGAGGTAAGCCATCCCGACCGCCCCCTATGCTAGGGCCTCGGAGAGGGTGGCAAGGTTGGACTCCATGGCCGAGAGGTAGGTCTTGCCCGCCTCTACGTCCTCGTCCGTGACCGACTGCAACGAGTCCATGACGAGGATCTTTTGGTCCTTGCCTTTCGTGCTCTCCACGACGGTCTGAGCTATCTTCTGGTCGGACCCCTCTATCACGAGCACGCTGCCGAGGCCGAGATCGTCCAGCTTGCGGACGAGGAACGTCACGGTCTCGAAGCTCGCCTCCGTCTCGGCCGAGCAGCCAACAAAGGCCGCGTAGTAGCGCAGACCATAGTCGTCGACGAGATAGCGGAACGGGAACCGGTCGGCAAACACGACCGTGTCGTGCGCGCTGGCATCGACTGCGTCAGCGAAGCGCCCGTCCAGCTCCGTCAGCCTGTTCTTGTAATCGTCGGCGTTCGCCCTATACGCGTCCGCATGAGCGGGGTCTATGTCCGACAGCTCGGCGGCCAGCACGTCTACCAGCGCCTGCGCGTTTCGCAGCAACAGCCACACGTGCTCATCGTACTCCGGCCCCTCTTCCCCTTCTTCGTCGTGCTCGTCGCCGCTCTCGTGTTCGTGCTCCTCCTCGGCTTCCATGCCCTCGACGACCTCCTCCTCCACAGCGGAATCGCCAACGGCCTCGAGCATGCTCAGTGCGTGCAGGTCGGGGTTGCCCGACGTCTTGACGGCGTCCTCGGCCCAACCGTCGGACTCCCCGCCCACGTATACGAACAGGTCTGCATCCGCGATTCTAGCGATGTCCTCCGCCGTCGGCTGGTAGCTGTGCATGTCGGTTCCGCTGCCCATGAGGTAGGTGATCTCATAGCCTTCCGCCTCGTCACCAACGACCTCGCGGGTCCAGTCGTAGGCGGGGAAGGTCGCGCACACGACCTCGATTTTGTCTTGTGCTGTAGCTTGCGCGGCCTCGGTCGCGCCCTTGTTGTCGCCCGAGCATCCGGCAAGCAGCCCGATGCACAAGGCAGCCGCCGCCATGACGGCCATACGTGCCTTCTTCATGTGGTATGCACCCCTTCGCGGCTCGTTGAGCCGCATCCATCTTCAAAATGTGACCAAGTCGCCGAGCGTGTCCGCCCGGCGCGGGGGTGCCATCAGATGCGCAGCATGACCCCCATGGAGAGGGGCGTGGCCACCTAGAGTGGCAGCTCGGTCGGGTATTTCCCAATCGGCAGGGTGTCCTGCCAGAGGGTGCGGAGGACCCGCATGACGCGGGCATGCATGAGGACGCGGACGATGGGACGGGCGACGCTCATACCTACGCAGAGACACAGCAGGGCATGGGCCCAGGTGGCGGCGAGACAGAGCAGACAGCCGTCGCCCGAGCACTCGTGTCCGTGCAGGACCATGATGACGATGGTGCTTGCCGCGCCGAGTGCCGCGAGCATGACGCTCAACCTGCGGGAGTGCTTCGATGAGCCTGGGTATGGGAGAAGGTCGGTCATGTTGTCGCCCCCATGCACTTGCTGCACGTGCCGTAGAGGACGGTTCGCGAGCTGTCTATCTTGAATCCGTGGTCCGCGAGCACATGGGCGGAGAAGTCGGAGGCCATGTGGCAGTCCAGCGAAAGCGCGCAACCGCAGCCCAGACAGACGAGCTGGGCGGACGCGTCGGGTCCCGCCATCCGGTAGCGGGCCTCACCGCCAGGCGCGGTCGCCTTGAGCGCCGAACCCTCGGCTTCCATGGCCTCTAGGTTGCGGTACACCGTCGAACGGCCGACGCTCTCGCGCTCAGAGGCGATGCCCACCCACACGTCGTCGACGCTCAGGTATCGCTCGGCGTTCTGCGAGAGGTACGAAGAGACCGCTTTGCGTTGCTTGGTCCTGTATGTGCGCTGCTGTGTCGTGTCGACTCCCACCCGAGTTGAAATTGAATGTCAAATTCGAATCATATCACAAGACTGCGCGTCTTCAACCCTCCATGTGACAAGCCGCCTATCACCTTGTCAACCCGACCCGCTGATGTATCGGTGGTTTCTGGAGGAGTACGACCTGCACGTGGAGAGCTGCGTCTTCGTCGACGACGCAGCTGAGAAAGTCGAGGGGGGTCGTCTTCACTACGCACGAAGAGCTGGTGACCGAACTCGTGCGGCTCGATGACAGCCTAGAGGAACACCAAGTCTGAACACAAGAATCCGCCGCCTCGTCCACTTTAATCTTCGTGAGAAGGTGCGGCGAGAACACCAGCTTGTTATGCCCTGTTGAAGGTCGATCTGGTGGGATTTCGTTTGTGAGGGGCGCCAGAACCCCGGAAGCACGAATCCAACAAACCTCTGCGAGACGGGAAGCTCGCTTTGCAAACGAGTCGATGCGATGGACTCCATGGCGTCGCGCGGAGGGTCACCTCCTGTGGCAGCGTCCCTCCGGCAGGCGTGTCTATTCCCCCTAATAGACCCACTTCACCTTGCCGCAATAGGTGCAGCGCTCCTCCTTGTCCGGCCAGAGGTTCCTAAGAACCGAGCCCGGGCGCGTCTTCCCCGTAGGCTTAAAGTTGTGTTGGAACGTAGGACTCTCTCGGCATCCCCTAGTATCAGAACGTTTCCCGCCTGCGATAGCATCCATCTGCTCGTCGGTGAGGTCGATGTCGTTGTCGGTGATGAACGCCATGCGCTCCTCGGGGGTCTCGCACCTCTTCGCCTGCTCTATCTGCTCGGGGCTCAGGTCCTCTAACCTCATCTCTCGTCCTTTCTCTCTCGCGTGTTCCGCGCCTTCGTGCCTTGAGGACATCCTACGTGCTGACACGGTCGCACCTGCCTTCGGGCTCGGCGGACGGACACCCTCATGCGGTGCGCGGGGCAATCGGTCCGGTGACAGTCTCCCCGTCGTCCGTCTCCTGGAACATAGAGCAGGGGAGGGATCTCTCGTTTTGGCAAGGGGAAGTAGATTCGCCGGAGTTAGCCGCTGTAAGGTGTGCCGTCAGAAACCATTCAACGCATAGGTGTCGTTTGCCCAGCTAGAATGGGACAAACGGCGCTTAACTGCTGCGGAAGCCAGGATACTACACAATAATCAGAAGTTTGCCCAATTGAAGAAGGTCGTATGTACAAGATGCAAAAGAAGCGGCGCAAGGGCGTTGTGTCGCTGGTGGTAGCGGCGGCCGTGATCGTTGGCTTGGCGTCGGTGAAACAGACTACGCCGAGGATGACGTGCCCATATGGGCGCGCGACACGGGAGAGCAGGCCGGACCGGCCGCCGGGGCCCGGATCATGTAGAACAGCGGGGCTGTAAGGACGGAGCTACGGACTGTTGCTCCGCCGGTGTTGGGAAGGCTGATAGGGTAACCGTGCGTACCCTGCTGCATTTTCTTAGCTTGAAGCCCGGGAGGAGTTCAGATTCCTCTCGGGCTTCAAATCACATGTCGTTCAAAGACGGTTCCCCATAAGTCTGGACGAAGACATCTCTCCCGTCAACTCGCCACCTTACCACGAGCCGGTGGCGCCGCCGTCCCTGGGCTCGTCCTGATTCTTTTTCCTCTTCTTGCGTAGAAAACTAAACTTGGGATCATATTTGATCCTGTCGCCAAACCCGCCGTCCAGCTCCTCGAGCGTCTCTTCGCTGAGCTCGGTCACGTCGCTGGGCTCGACCTCGGCGGTCGGGTTCTGCTTGGTGCCGTCGGTTGTCATGGCATCTCTCCTTTTTCGGTCGCCTTCCTGATGACTGCAGTATATACGCGCGTGTCGCGCCCGCGTCTCAGTCTTTTTGAGACGTGATGGAGCGGGGGCTGGTCTTTCGTTCCGCATCTCCCGCTCCAAACGCTGGGACAGGTGGCGAGTTCCTGCTCCTCGGATAGCGCCAAACTCGGGCACGAAGAGTGCAAGAGAATGCTTCATGGTGATATCCGCGAGGTTGCGATGTGCCTGACAGCGAGGAGGCAGTGGGCGGGTGCGCGGTAGGTATCCGCAGGCAGCCAATGGGCGCCCTCGGGGAGTGCGGCTCCGCGAGGTCGAACTAGAGCCGATGCGCCACGGGGGCGCCTCCCCCCTCCGCGGCATAGGCGCCGGGGAGAACGATGAGGGCGAGCCGCCTTCGGCTGGCCGGGTGCGTGGTCGCCGATCGAGTGCGTGGTTCTTGTCATCCCGAAGGCCCCGAGTGCGTGATTCGACGTCCAAACCACGAACTCGGGCGTCCTAGGATGACTCAAACCACGCACTCGATTTGGGTAGGTTCGGTCTGGGGCCCGGCATTGACGATGAGCCTCGTCTGCACGATTGCGCGCAATCTAACTGAGTAGGCTCGTGCCCGAAGGACAGAGCCTCACGTTTGACGATGAGATTTCTAGATCGACGAGTGTGGCCCGTGAGGTTGGACGGCGTTTCAGCTGACGCGAATCGCAGTGCCGTCAACATGGGCTGCTACAATAGGCGAGTCACATCGGCCTGATTGGAGGAGTCCCATGCCCGGCCTCGGCACGCTCATCAACGTTCTCTGCATAGTCGCCGGCGGAGTCGTCGGCGGCCTGTTTGGACGTTTCGTCTCGGCGGACCAACAAGACGCCCTGTGCAAGGTCTCGGGCGTGAGCGTGCTCTTCATCGGCATCGCGGGTACCATGGAACACATGCTTGCGCTTGGCGATGGTGCCCTCACCAGCACGGGGTCGATGTTCGTCGTGCTGTGCCTGTTGCTGGGAACCATCGTGGGCGAGCTGCTCGGAATCGAGGACGCCTTCGAGCGCTTCGGTGAGTGGCTCAAGGTAAGGACCGGAAACGAGGGGGACGGCGGCTTCGTCGACGCGTTCGTGACCTGCTCGCTGACCGTGTGCATAGGGGCCATGGCGATCGTCGGTGCCATCCAGGACGGGGTGCTGCACGACTTCACGACCCTCGCCGTCAAGTCGGTGCTCGACCTCATCATCGTCGCGGCGATGACATCCTCCATGGGGAAGGGATGCGCTTTCTCGGCGATTCCCGTCTTGCTGCTCGAGGGCGGGGTAACCCTGCTCTCCTCTCTCATCGCGCCGGTGATGACCGATGCGGCGGTCGCCAACCTCTCGCTGGTGGGCTCCATCCTCGTGTTTTGCGTGGGCATCAACCTCGTGTGGGGCAAGACCCTGCGTGTGGCGAACATGCTGCCCGCGCTCGTCTTCGCCGTGGCCGCAGCCTACCTGCCGCTGTGACCACGATCCCACAGCGGGATGGCGGTCACGATTGACCGCGATCCCGCTGTGGGATCGTGGTCGGCGTCCCAGTCCTCCGAGTCGTCCGGAAGGCGCAGGGCCGATATGTCAACAAGTGCAGGGGCGATGCGTGCGAGGTGGCGGTTCGCGTCACATATACGGTGCAGCTGGTGGGTTCGCTCCTCGATGGAGAGCCACGAATCGGGGTGTTGTCTCCGAATCGTCTCCTCCTCTGGGCCGCCCCAGAAGAGCAACACGTAGACAGTCTCGCACTCACGTGCGGCGACTCTCACACAGTAGTCGTGTCCCTTGTGAAAAGGCAGGAACTTGCCTCCGTACATGCCAATGCGGAATCGTTTCGTATACTCCATCACGGTTTTCGCCCTTATTCGCTCTACAACAATTGCCCAAAAGAGTTTAGTGCAACTGAGCGCAGCGGCTAAGACGAGATGGAACGGGGGACGGGTTAAGCGTTCCACCGCGTTCCTCGCTCCCTGTTCCACGGGTCCATTCCACAGGTCCGTTCGCACAGTGTTAGTATGAGTATCCTGACGGCTCGTCGAGCGACGCCGGGCTAGGGCCGAGTGTGGCTTGGATTGGCGGTGCGGGTTGCGGGAGAGGTGCATCATGGACAGAAATATCGTCTTTGACATTGGCGGCGTGCTCGCCGACTTTCGGATACGGGAGTTTCTCGCAGAGAAGGGAATCGACTCCGCAGTAACCGGACGCATACTCAAGGCGTCCGTGATGACGCCTTACTGGGGCCAGTTTGAGCGCGGGGAGATCACGGAGGAAAAGGCGCTCCGTGGCTTTGCGAGCGTCGACCCGAAGATCGAGCAAGAACTGAGGCTCGCGTACTCCAATGTGGCCGGGATGCTAACTGCCTGCGACTATGCGATACCGCTCGTGCGGTGGCTGAAGCGGGCGGGATATGGCGTCTACTACCTCTCGAACTATTCCAAGAAGGCCTTTGACGAGTGCGGCGAATCCCTCACCTTCATGCCGTACATGGACGGTGGTCTCGTCTCCTTCAAGGTAGGCAAGACCAAGCCTGATCCGCTGATGTACCGGCAGTTCCTGAAGGAGTATGGCCTGCGCGCGGAGAGCTGCCTCTTCGTCGACGACGCAGCAGAGAACGTCGAGGTAGCGAAGAGGCTCGGCTTCGAGGGGATCGTCTTCACCTCGTACGAAGAGCTGGTGGCCGAGCTCGCGCGGCTTGGCGTCAGCCTTGAGGCATAGTTTAAGTCAATCCAAAAACCTGTGGGCGAGGTCGTGCTTTTGGCATTCCCGGACCGGCGGCGTGGTTGGCGACCACGTGTCGCGTTCCCTGGGTTTTGCGTTGGCATGGCGGCGTTCCTCGAGATCGGCGTTGGTGTGGCCCGCGTTCATCGAGATCGACGCTCGCGTGGCCGGATTCCTCGAGATCGACGCTCGCGTGGCTCGCTTTCCTCGAGATTGACGTCGGCGTGGCCAGATTCCTCGAGATTTGCGTTCCCGTGGCAATAATCGCCACGCCAACGTCAATCAGGGGGCAAAAAACCACACCAACGTCAAAGTCATGGAACACCTGCCACGCCAACGTCAATCTCCGGGAACGCGTGCCACGGCAACGTCGATTTCATGGAACGTCCCGCGAAACCGGACGGACGGTCTCCTCTGTGCCCCGTACATTTGTTACGTTGTGGAATAAACCGACCAATGCTGGGCCATGTACGGCTGCCGACCTACAGGTTTTGGAATGAACCATGGTAGTGTGGCTGTGCAGAGTATTTCTCAAATCGAGGATGATCTCTTCAGTCGGCGGGTTTTAAATAATATTAATTGTATTGAGCAATGGCCACCTCTGGTACCGCAGCCAAATGTTTAGCCGCGGTACCAAATTGGGTTACTGCTCAGGAGAAGGCAAAGATGCGGAGTCACCATCTGACGCTTCATCCCGATGAAGTCTCGTCTCATGGTCATCGATGTCTGTTTGATTTAGGTTCTCACAGTCTGTTTCGCTGGATGAATGAGGCTCCGTGACGATAGACTTGGTCGGTGTTCCAACTGAACTTTCATCGGGCAAGTCTTGGTTTGGGCTATCCAGAGTCATGCTTTTAGCTAATAGCATCTCTAATTCTTGCTGATAGGCATCTCTATACTCTTGTAGGTCATGCATTCTATCGGCGAATTGTTGAAGCTCCTTGCGCGCGGGCTCAACCCGTTTTCTGGCGTCGGCTAGTCGGCGCTCTGCTCCAGGTAGCCTCGACTCGAGTTCTCGAATCGTTTTCTCACATAATTGTATGTAGTTCTTATCCAGCGCCTTCATTATCTGCCCCGAAAGACTAGGCATTGGCAGGCCATAAGCCTCAAGCTCCAGTTGTATTGCTTCACAAGCTTCTTTGGTGGTCTCAAGATCGGATTTCCGGGCTTCGAGAAGCATAACAATAGAATCTCGTTCTTTTGTCGCGGCAATCTCTTCAGCTATAGCTTCTGCGAGTTTTGTTTGCAGATACTCGAGCTTGCCTGAGCCCATTGACGAAAGACGGTCGTTGGTTTTCCGAATTTTGCTTCTGCGATCTGCGATCTTTGAATCGAGCTGCATCTTCGCAATGAGCGGCCTTGTCTTATCTATATCGATAATGCCGCAAATGGTGATGTCATCGTGACTTCCATAACCATCTATTCCGTTTTTCGAGAAGTTGGGGAGGTATTCGATTAGCCAATCCTCGAGATCATGGACGGATGTGTTTGCCGCACGCGTCAGCAGGTCGCGATAGAAGTTGTGTGTTCCATCCATGGAGAAGAAAGTATCTTCTACGCCATCGCTTCCAGCCAAAACCGCAATGACGTTTTCTTTCGCAAGGTCGATAACATGGTAGCGTGTTGACGCAATTGCATCAGTATCGCAAAGCGATGTCGTCACGTTGGCCATGCAACGATCATCCCAAGGGATAGGTTGCGTGACGCTTCCGTCTCCCCAGAACACCTCACACCTTCCATCCCCCTGTTGGATGAGGAGGATGTAGCGATTCGTTGCCAAACCCGCAATCAGAGTGGCACCGTAAATGTGTTCAAGCCGCTTGTTGTTATCGTAGAATGAAAGATAGTGTTGGGCACAATTTGCACGCTCATCGGCTGTGAGTGGATGTTCTTTGAGATGAGCAATTACCTTGCTCGCCCATTTGCCAATGATGGTGGTGACCAACTGTCGTACCAGGGTCTTTTGGGTATGTTTTCCGTCATCAAGGAGGCTACATCGATTCTCATCTTCGCATGAAGCATCGAATTCAGGGAGCTGATTGGCAAATTCAATAAGTTCATTTTTAGCAATCTTGCAGGCAATGCGCGATCCTATATTGCTGCGCGGGCAGTTCTTATCGCCGTGTCCGTCAGATAAGACAAATACTTTGATATTTGGTAATTCTTCCTTGAGTCCGTAATCCTCGCAAGGAGTGCCGGTTTTGACGTGGCTTTCGCCTCTGGCACAAGCAAGCAGTAATTCGTATCCCATGTTTAGCTATTTCTTCAAGTGAAAGCTTAATTGGTGATTAATCGTCCCAATCATCGTCCCATCCTTGGTCACTGCCATCTGAAAATGATGTTGCAGAAACAGCCATCTCAGGCTTGTCAGTGTAATCGCTTGTCTGGTCCGCTATTGTGACACCCAGTTCATCGCTCATCTTGCCCTTAACTTCTGTGAGAACGCTTTCCTGGACATCGTTATTAGTGCGACTGACCGATCCGATTTTCGAGGCAGTTGCGGAGACAACTCTGATCAGCTTCTTTAGGGTGTCGGTGTCTGTTATTTTGATCACCGCTTCCGAATTTGGTCTCCCGTCGGGTCTTCCGGCAATGCGAGCAAGGATGTCCTCATTGGCGTCTTCGCCTACTGCCATGCAAATCTTGGTCGAGTAGCGGAACCACTTGTTGTTGTCGCGTATGCTCTCTAGGGCACCTTCCCAGTCATCTGTGGGCTCTCCATCACTCAAGAAGATGATGACGGGCATTTTATAGCCAACTTCATCTGAGAAGAACGAATACCTTGACATCTTATCGTGCAGTTCGTTGAGCGCGTCACCGATGTCGGTCAATCCACCCGCTTCGAGGTCATTCCAGTAAAAATCTTCCATATAGATTAGGCTGGGCTTGCCGGTCGCATCCTTGGTCCTCCATTCAGCGCCTGAGGCGAAGGTGAGGATACCTATCTTTATTTCTGCGTTAGGTTCTCTGTGCGCTATATCCTTCATGACGTCGACCGTCTGGTACATAGCCTGGTTGACCGATTCGATGCGGTCATAAGCCATCGAGCCCGAAGTGTCGATTACGTAAATAATGGGCAGTATCTTTCGCGCTGGGGCTATAGGTTCATTTAGGGGCATACCGATTCTCCTTGCTTCAAACATGTTCTGTCAGATGACAAGAACTCTACTCGATTGTAAAACTACCTGAGTATGCGCTCACGGTTATCCCAGGCTTGATTGGCACGACGCTGTTTGGCGGGATTTGTTTAACGGTGCCTTTGGCAGTCCTTCCTTCAAGTGTCATGTCGGTATTGTTGAGGAAGTACAGACCCGGTCTGGAGGGATTTGCGACAATAGTACCAACGCGCGTAAGGGCGTTCTCTGCGTTGCAGGACTCAAGCATGCAGCGGTAGACGCGTACGCCTTTGAATGCGGTCACGGCATAGTCACGGAAGCGTAGTTTTCGTTCGACGCGCTGGAGCTTGCCGCATTCGTCACAGGGTGTGTCCTTGGCATTTATCATGAAGACTTCACCTCCGCAGTTATGACAGCGCCTAATCTCCGCTTGGAAGCGAACGAGTACCTTCAGCCAGTCAATCTCGCGCAGTCTCTTTCCGGGGTTTCGTATCGCGTCTTTACTGAATGCGCGATGGAACGCTTCTTTCATATACGGCGGAAGCGGTTTCCAGAAAGCAATAACGTTGGCGTGGACCTTTGGATTCGGGCGGTTAGATCCGTCGCTGGGATCGTACACGAAAGTGGCGCCGGATCCATAGAGGTAGCGCTCATTCTGGGGTGTCAGTAAGGGCACGAGCCACCTCTCACCCTCCAGTGGATGGCCCATGCACAAGATCATAAACAGCACGACCGAGAGCGACCAGTAGTCAGTGGAGGTGGAGGGCTTGGTCTTGCGTTCATTTCCCTCCTCATCGGGACCAAGTATCGCGGGAACCACGAGTTCGGGAGCCATGTATCGAGGAGTGCCGATAATGAAGGCTTCCTTGTTGTTGGGTGCGACGTTGTCATTGTCACAGATGAGGACGTCCCCAGAACTCGGATTGATGAAGAAGTTTCCATCATTCATATCTTGGTAACAATAACCATGATGGTGCAGGATTTGAAACGCCGATACTATTCTTATACATGCCTCGACATTTGCCTTGAATGTGTTGAAGTGAATGCGCTTACAGTCAGTGAGGAACTCGGTGAACTCATGGTATCCGTCTTGTCTCAGCTCCATAACGTAGCCAAAAGAACCGTCTGTGCGTTCGGTTGCCGTGATTGGCCAGAGGAATGAGTCGCTGGGGGAGCCCCTCCGAGCGTTGTCGTTAAGATTCTGGTAGAACTTGTCGGGTTTGTTGACTTTTTCGGGCTTGTACCACTTTAGGATACGATGCTTGCCCTCGTGTTCTATGTCATATATATATCCCTGACCGCCTTCAGTAAGGTATTTCACAATTGTGAGCGGGGTGCCTTTTACCGTTTGAATTACCTTGCCTGGTCGAAACTGCTTCATACGCACTCCTCCAATCCTGTTCTAAACTCTAGCTGTATGATGTCTGAAGTACAAAACGGTTACCTGGTTTACCGATATGACCGTCACCAAATTCTGTGATAGTATTCTAAAGCAAGTATATCATTCAAGTTTTGCAATTGTATATGCGTTACGGGCTGCAGCGGTTTTGATGGCGTTATTTCGCTTTAGACGGTGAATAATGGCAGTACGCATTCTTTTGCCGTCATACTTTATGCATGATCAGTAGGCCTGATTGATTATAGCGGTTGTATGGTTCGTGAATTCCGAAGCCGTTTAGTTCTTTAGCATCTTTTGTGTCTGCGCATTGGAGGATTACATGAAAGCAGTTGTTGTAATGGCACAGTGCCCAAAAACCCATGGACTGTATGGGATTCGTGCTCAAAATGAGCGAGACGGTTCGTGGCTCATGACATGGGCTTTCAAGCTGAATAGCAAAACAGCTACATCGGAGGGTTACGATCGTTCTGAGATATCGGGGATTGTAAACATGTCCGTTGATTATCCCGGCTGTCCATATTGCGGGACAATTGGTTGGGTGCAATGCGGCAGATGCGGTATCCTTTCATGCTACGAAGATGGGCCAAATGATGATAGCGTACAGTTCAGATGCCCAAGATGCGGTATTAGCTCTGGCGTCGAGGTAGCTGAAAGCTTCGACTTGTCTTCGGTTAGCTTCTAAAGCTTTTCCAACTTTTCTGTTATCGTCTGATATCTGTGAGATTCAGAATCAAGTCATAAGGGATTATAATATAAAAACATACCATGCCTGTACGGTCAAATACTCACGTTTGGCATAAGATACGGCTGAACAGTCAGAATACTCACGCATACAGACGGTATAATCCTCTCATGCATGGCTAGACTGCGGAGGTGAGCACATTGAGGGTCTGCGCCAGCTGCGGGTCTCTCGCGTGGGATCGCGA
>CACXDP010000220.1 GCA_902766445.1 uncultured Coriobacteriaceae bacterium | reverse complement strand
CCCAAGCAGCACAAACGTACCTGCCATGAAAAAAGAGGGTGACAGGGATATCCCTGTCACCCTCTGTCACCTTGCTCGGCTAAAGTGATTGCAGCTATGCGCCTATCATCTTGGCCAGTCCACCTACAGCCGACAACAAACTGTTGAGGATTGAGAAGTCTAGGCCGTCGTAGCTCACGCTGGACACTTGGAAGTTCTCCTTGCGTATGAGCTCTGCAGAGATGCCTACTGCACGCAGCTCTTCCATGAACGCGTCGAATATCGCCTCGGACTCGAAGCATTGCTCGAAGTGCAAGAAGAACGTGTGGTTGATGCAAGTAATCTCGCACACGATCGACGATGAGGTAGGTTCGGCCATGGCATAGATCTCCTCGATATAGGGATCGAGAGGTCCGAAGCTTCTGCTATTTGCGTATGAGACCGTAAAGCTCGTGCGCTTGTGCCCTGCTTCATGTCCTATCATCAGCATCTTTGCCTCGATTGAGGGAATCGAGTGGAGCATTTCCATGCCCTTCTTCATTTCCTTGAGCTCAAAGAGCGCGTTCTCGGGCTGCGCCTGAAGCATAATCTGCCCGCGGGTGGTAGTGCAGAGAAGGCTCAGATCCTTGTCGAGGTTCTTTGGCGGAAAGCTTATGTACGCGAGGTTCGAAAAACCGCGGTAGTTATCAAAATTGCCGAGGATGGCCTTGTAGTTGACGGCCACGCCACCCAATATCACTCTGTCGTCCGTAGGCTGGACTCTGTGCATCGCCCTTGCCAGAAGCACGCTGATAAGCGCGTTGGGACTTGCGTCGAGCTCGCCACAATACTTGATGACATCCTTCTCGGGCAGCTTGATGCAGAAGGCTCGCCATGACGCATCCGGTTCCTTGACTTGCGCGAAGTCTTTTACATGAGCCTTCTTGTAAAAAGGAGCCTCAATGGCGTCAATCTGCTCTTGGGAGAAGGGGTCGCCTATCTCGCTCTCAGGAATGACGTCACCCGGTAGCTTGAAGCCGGTGCGGTCGAACTCGATTCCAAGCTTGCGACTCAGATATGTGAAAAGTACGCTCTTGACATACGGGATGAAGCCAGACCCATCGCTGATGACGTGCATGGCTTCGACGGCCAGCCTCTTTCCCTCAAATTTCCATGCTGCGATGTGATAGTTAACTGAGGCTGATGCCAGCTTGGTGGGGGCCCAAATGTCGCGCACGACCATGGGCAACTCGTTGGGAACAACGATGAGGTCTGTTCCCTCCACCTGAGGGCGCACGTAGAAGTATGGGAAGCGTTCGCGCGTCTCCTCGATGGCCTCGGCTAGTAGCTGGCCGTCAACGGGCTCGGTGAGCGTAATCGCCATGCCCATGGTGTTTGGGTTGTCGGGTGTCGACGCATACATAACTGGGTCGATGAAGCTTAGCATGTTGCTTCCTTCCTAAGGGAGATGCCTAAATAGTGCTACTGCTATTGTCGCTTGGGATTGGTTGGTCGGCAAAGCAATTCTCGAGCGCCCACTCAAAATGTTGGTTGCAGCGCTCAATGGCGAGCTTGGTTTCCGGAGCATCGTCCTCAAAGAGGTCGAACGCGTGATAGAAACCCTCGTACACATCGATCTCTGCATGGACGCCCGCATCGCGAAGGGCATCGAAGTACGAGATTGTCTCATTGTAGAACGGATCGCCAGTGCAGACGAAGGAGTACGCGGGAGGAAGTCCCGCGTAATTCGTTTCGCGTGCTGGTGCGGCATATGGAGAGACGTTCTTGGACTTTGCGTTCTTGCGTAGGTACAGTTTCCATGCAAGGTGGTTTTTCCTCGTGTTCCACACCTTGTTGCGATTGTCCCGTGAGCTGTCTGTGTCGAGATTATCGATCATGGGATAAAGCGGCATCTGATAGGCAATATTCACTTCGTTTCTGTCTCGCGCCAACAGGCAGGTGGCGATGGCCAGCCCTCCGCCGGCGCTCTCGCCGCTCACTATAAGTTGGGAGGGGTTGATTCCGAGCTCCTCGGCATGGTCGCGCATCCAAAGCAACGTCGCATAGCAATCAGTGAGGCCCTCTGGATAGGGGGCGGTCCACGCTAGTCGGTATCCTGGTGCGATGACGACGGCTCCGTAGCGCTCTACCATGTCCACCGCGCGGGACATGTACACCATCTCTTTCATGCCGGTGACGTGACCTCCGCCATGGATGTATAACACACCGGCGGCGTTGGGCTTTGGGTCGAGGGGGGTAAGGACCAAAGCCTTTACGTTGCGTTTGCCGTATGGGATTTTGACCTTTCGCGATTTGAGAGAAAGTCCCTTCGGTGTCAGCTTGACTGCCATTTCAATATCCTTGTCACGTGCGTCTATTTAGGAAGCTCAAAGCCCGGTATGCGCCTATCTATTGCCTCGCTTACGCTGTATACGATGCCCTCCTCCTCGAGAACCTTTACGAAGGCATCCTTGTACTTCTCGTCGCCGACCTCTTGGAGCAGGGATGCGTAGAATCGGTCGCCTACGGAGAGGACCTCGAGCATCAAATGGCCTTCCGTCACGATGTCGCCGGCTGCTATGTAGGGGAGCATATCGCCCCAATCCGTGCGCCCCACGTAGCTCACTTGATACGAATCGATGACTTGCTGACCATACAAGCTGTTCTGTAGGCAGTACTTCTTCTTTTCATTGAGCGTCGGGAGGGCATCGACCGCCTTTATTCGATCGACTACGTGCTTGGCGTCCCGCAGCGCAAACGCCTTGTCGGACTGGAGCATGACTTGACCTCGCGTCACGGTAACGATTTTTTCGAGCGGAGCGCCGGAAAGCGTGTCGGGGTACGGGATATGGATGTATCGTACTAGGTCGCAGGTTGTCTCCGGAAGGCCGACCTCAGCCCGATAGTTGTGCGTGATCATCCCTTGGATGCCTTTAAACCGAAGAGGCCATGCCTTATAGAGCGCCTTAAACATGAGCGCCGAGAGCAGGGTCACTGGGCTCGCCTCGAATGAGCGTGCCTTCTGCATGAACTCTTTCTGGGGAAACTCGAAACGGAAGTACACCTTCTTCGTCAATTTGGGAAGGGCGATGCCAAGCGCGTACTCAAGAAAGGGGAGCTCGCCGTTTTCGCTCGGAGATACCGATTCGATATTGAGTGCATCACTGTCATCGGCTTTATCCAAAACCTCGCTGGAGATGAACTGCCTTTCCGCTTCGGGAATCTCCTGCCCAGGAAGCTTAATGCCGTCAACGTGCAGTTCGACGACGTGCTTTTTACACAGATAGAGGTAGAGGACTGTCTTGACCCACTCGACGAGTCCGCAGGCACCCGCAAGCATGTGGTTGATGGCAAAATCGATTGACTTTCCCGAGTATCCCACGGACATCAGATGGTAGTTGTTGCTCTTGTGGTTGATGGTCCGCAGCTCAGAGGTGTTGTCGTACACCTGAAGGGGGAGGTTGTTGTCCACTATCTCATACGATTCCGATCGCTTTACTAGGCGCTTCAAGAAGTACGGGTAGCGCTTTGAGGCCTCGTGTACAGCATGGGACAAAATGTCTGGGTCGACCGTCTCGTGCAGATGCATGGTGATCTTCCAGACATAGGTGACTATTCCAATGTCATATGGCAGTATTCCGCTCGCATACATGCTTTCTTCTCCTATCAAAACTAATCACGCTACTCGTCTTTGCCCATCCTTATGACCACATACCACATGCAACCAATGGCAAAGAGATACCCAACGAAGCCGAAGGCAGGAATGCCCATGACGCGCGTCACGCCGGGATCGGATATGAGGCATAAGATGCAGGATCCAATGAAGATGGCGATGGACATGGCCGCCAAGGCGCAGTTCCTCACGATGTGGTCCAGGTGCTTGAGGCTCTTTTCTTCGAGGTTCATGCCGCCATGTACTGTAATCTGCCCCTTCTCCAGCATGTCAAGCGCTTCGATGGCCTTTGCGGGCAGTTCGGTGCCGCCTTCTAAGCCTTTGAGCGCTTTCATTAGGACGGTGCTCAACGTCTCCTCGACGTCAAGGCTCTCCGGGGAGAAACCAGTGTCGACCTTGTCGAGGAAGCAGTTCAGGATATTGACGTTCGGGCTGATGGTCTTTACCGTGCCCTCTGCAGCGATAACGCCGCGCGAGAGGTTGGTGAGATACGGCTCTATGCGATAGTTAGCATCCTGGAGGGTGTCGAGCATCATGCTAAATAAGTCGCCCAAGCTGAAGTCCGTGAGGCTTTTGCCATCGCTCTGGTCGCATATGGCTTCGCACTGTTCGAGTAGGGCACCGTGGTCAATCTCACCGCGAGGGGAGGCGACCTTCAGCACGATGCGCTTCAAGTTGTAGGGATCATGCTTCAATACGGCACCCACGAGATCGCCAAGTGTCTTTTGCTGTGTGGCGGAGATCGTGCCCATCATGCCGAAGTCAATCCACGTGATGCCATAGTGCCCAAGGCTCGGTGCCGTCTTGTCGACATCCTCATCTGCCCCTTCCTGAGACAATACAGTCTCCATTGGACGAATGAGCACGTTGCCGGAGTGTGGGTCGGCATGGTAGAAGCCATCGACGAGGACCTGCGTGGCAAAGTTGTCGGCAACGGTTTTTGCCAGGTGTTCACGTTCATCATCGCCGAGCGATTCCAGGAATGAAGCGTCACTCGCCTCTTGGCCTTCAACGAAATCCTCGGTGAGAATGGCCTCGCAGGTGAGATCGGTGTAGCACTTGGGGGATGCGACGCCGTTGCGACCTTCATTGTTCTCATAAAAGCGATTGAGGTTGTTTGCTTCGTTGGTGAAGTCGAGTTCGAGCTTCGAGGTGCGCTCCAACTCTTCGAGCATTCCCGCTATCTCCGACCCCATGCCTTTGTCCTTGATGAATTTCAGATTGAAGTCGATGGCCTTTTCGAAGAGGGCGAAGTCGCGCGCGACCGTTTCTACGATGCCAGGGCGACGCACCTTGACAGCTACTGCGGTACCGTCCTCAAGCGTCGCCCTATGGACTTGACCGATGGAGGCAGAACCCAAGGGTTTCTCGTCGAAGGTGGCGAAGAGGGTGTCTGTCGAAGCACCGAGATACTTCTCGATCTGGGCGTTTACGGTCTCTATGTCCATGGGAGCCACGCTTGAGCGCAGTTTTGAGAGGGCGTCACAATACTCAGGGGGAATCGTCTCGGGTTGCTGGGAGGCAATCTGCCCGATTTTCACGAACGTGGGGCCGAGGTCTTCTAGGATGCTTGTCACGATCTGAGGCGTGATACCATCGTTGTAGTCGTACTTATTTAGGATTGCAACGATTTCCATAAATCGCTCGCCAGTATTTGCGCTCTTGCGTGCCTCGTTGCGCTGCCTAATCAGAGCAGTGAGGAAGTTGGCCATCCTTTATACACCTCCGCATACATTTCGTGTGATGGGAAGGGCCCTCACGTGCTATGTCGAGGGTGGTGACACGTACGTGGAGAGCCCTTCCAAAAACATGTTCCGATTTACCTGAATTGCTTGCCGTTGGTGCTGCCGCCATCCACGAGCACATCCACTCCGGCTAGATAGCCGTTGCGCTCGTCGGCAATCGTCGCGATGGCGAAACCGAGCTCCTCGGGTTT
>CACXDP010000219.1 GCA_902766445.1 uncultured Coriobacteriaceae bacterium | reverse complement strand
TCACAAAACCAAAGTGTCACTAATTTTGATGCCACGTGTTTTCGGGGGAATCCGTGGTCAGTGCGGGACGGCCAAAAGCTACGATATGCGCTCCGAGAAGTCTTCGATAGCGTCAGCAAGGGTCTCAATCACGACGTCGGCCTCGCCACGCACCTCCGCTGGCGACGCACCGAAGGTGTAAGCCACGTCAGCGGCGGAAAGGAGCGGCAAATCGTTGTAGGAATCGCCGATGCCCGCGACGATGTCGACGCCGAACGCTTCGCGCACAACGCGCACGCCCGACCCCTTCGAGCAACCGACGGGGACGATGTCTACGCTGCCAAGGTTCTGGAAGCCCGAGACCACGTCACCGTAACGCTCGTTGATGTCCGCGCAAATCGCACGAGCTGCGTCTCGATCGCCCGCGCACTCGAAAGAAACTCCATAGAGGTCGCCGCGCATCTGCGAAAGCGAGGCAACGACAGGCAGCGCTGAACCCATGCGATCGTGCACGCTCACGAACTGGCTCTCGGTAACGGCAACCATCACAGCTTCGGGGGAGGCGTAGCGGTCAAAGAGCTCTTGAGCCACATCACGGTCGACAACACGTTCCCAGAGCTTATTGAGCTCGTGGTCGAAGACCTGCGAGCCCGTCATCACGATGTAGAAATCGAGCTCAATCTTGCCCTCCACTGACTCGAGTATCGAGGAAAGAGGACGTCCCGTGCATACGCCAAAAAGCCCGCCTGCCTGCTGATACGCACGCACGGCCTCAAGGTCGCGAGGGTCGAAGCGCTGTTCGCCAGTAGTCCAGTCGCTCCAGCAAAGCGTGCCGTCAAAGTCACTCGCAAATGCCGTGTGTTGCGCCGCCATGTATGCTGCCTCCGTCTCGCGTCCCGCTTCCTTGCTCCAGCCTAAACGCCGATGGGGCACCGCATAAGCGATGCCCCATGCTGTCTTTCGCGCTGGCAGAAAGACTTGCGTGGAAGAAGGCAAAAGTAGCCAGCGACAACGACTGCTGCATATATTAGTAACGTATCGCACGCGGCAGGTCAAGGTTGGGACAAGGAGACCGGAAGAATCTGCCACATCCGAAATCGGTCCCGCATCTCTTAGATGTTGTCCCACCGAAGCGCTACAATAGACGTAATCGTGCAGCCGTTCGGCGCGAAGGCGCGCCGGGGAGATGTGAGATGCAGCAGCTTACCTTTGTTCTCGACGAAAACGACTCCGCAGCAGAGATGGTTCAGAGCGTCACGACTAATCCCGCATATGAGAACGCTTCATGCCGGCTGCAGATTGTGTTTGAGCCAAACTGCGAGGACTACAGCCACATCCGCCGCATTCTGCAACAGGCAACCGAGGAGCTAGCTACAACCCACACCGTGGGCATGACCCTCATGGGGCCAATCGGCCCGACGGTTCGCGTTCCCTCGCATCCCATCTGCACATTCTTATTATTTGAACATAGCGATGCCACGGTGTATACCTACGACTGCCATGACCTCAGTCCCGTCGAGGCGGGCTCAGCTTTTTGCGACGAACTCACGAAGCTCCAAGACCTAAAAGGCATCCTGTGCCTCACCTCAAGCTCGACCCTCTGCCCGGATGGATTCATCAACGCCGTCGCGCACGCTTTTCCCGATGTGCCGATATTTGGTTCGGTAGCAGGCTCCCCGCTCATGAGCGAGGACCTATCGGCTGTCTTTGCGCAGGACCGCATCATGAACCGCGGAATCGTCGCGGTGGCGCTGTGCGGCTCTGACCTGCACCTGTGGTGTGACTACACTCTGGGATGGCGACCCATCGGCAAGGGTCTCACGGTCACTTCGTACGCAGGCGGAGGCGTGGTACGCGCCATCAACGGCGAGCCCGCCACGTCACTCTACAAGCGCTACCTCGGCGTCGGCACCGACGAGTACTTCTTTGCGAACACCTGCACATTCCCGTTGGTCGTTCATGAGGGCGAACGCCTCGCTGCGCGCACGCCGCTTAACTACACCGCCGACGGAGCACTGCTCTTTTGCGCGACCATCCCCAACGGCACGCAGGTGCGCTTTTCCTATGCCAAGCCAGAGTACTTGTTGCAAGAGAGCCTAGCCACGGCAAACTCGGTCGCCAACTTTGCGCCGCAGGGCCTCTTGGTGTTTGCCTGCCAGGGTCGGCGCGTCTTTCTGGGGAACGACACGGCTGACCGCGAGATCTCTTACTACAGCGAGGCGTGTCCCACCATGGCGTGGGCGGGCGGTTACGCCGAGATACTGCATGACGACACAGGCGGCGGCCTGCTCAACAACTCCATCGCGGTGATCGGTCTTCGCGAAGGCGATGAGGTGCCAGACACGCCTCACGCGCCGATTGTGGACCCCGAGCTGCGAACGCAGGGAACAGTCATCCCCCTGCATGAGCGTCTGGTGACCTTCCTTGAGGCGACCACGACCGAGCTGCGCGCAACCATCAACGAGTTGGCCCGCCTAGCCGAGCGCGACCAGCTTACGGGCTTCTATAACCGCCGACACATGGACAAGCTCATCCGCTATGAGCTCTCAAAGCGGCGCACCGGCGACGACCTCGTGCTGTTGATGTACGACATTGACCACTTCAAGCAAATCAACGACCAGTACGGTCACGACGTGGGCGACATGGTGCTGCGCGATCTTACGGAAGTCGTGAGCGACGCCGTGCGCACGGCTGACACGTTGAGTCGTTGGGGCGGCGAAGAGTTTCTTTGCCTGCTCGCGGAGACCTCGCTCAAGGACGGCCGTATGGTGGCCGAGCGCATACGGCAACGCGTTGAGCAGCATGTCTTTGACCCGGTAGGACAGGTTACCATCAGCATTGGCGTCACGAGCGCACGGGTGGACGACACGCTCGAGACGCTCTTTGCCCGCACAGACAAGGCCATGTACGACGCAAAGAACGGCGGGCGCAACTGCGTGCGAGTGCGGTAGGCGACGAGCTTGTTACCATTCGGCAAACGATACTGGGCTGTTTTGCGGTTGGTAACATTCACTATTTCTAATATCCCTGCGTATGTATTCGACTGCGTCGACGGAGACGGACTCCGCCGAAGCCCTTGCATCAGAAGGGATCGCCATGAAACGCACCATCAAGCCACTCGTCACCGTATTCGCCGTATTCGCGCTTGCCCTCGTGCTCGCCGCATGCGGCGGGAGCCAGCAGACCAGCGAAAGCGCCGAATCCACCACCGATGAGGCCACCGGCACCGACACCACTTCCACGACCACCGACGCGACCACGACCGGCTCGGGCGACAGCTACAAGATTGGCGTCATCCAACTCGTCGAGCACGACGCCCTCGATGCGGCGAACAAGGGCTTCGTCGACGCCCTCGACGCGTCCGGCATATCCTATGAGATTGACCAGCAGAATGCCCAAGGCGACCAGACCGCCTGCCAGACCATCGCTTCCAAGCTCGTCGGCGATCAGGACAACTTGATTCTCGCCATCGCGACGCCCGCGGCCCAAGCCGTAGCCGGTGCCACCACCGAGATCCCCATCGTCGGCACCGCTATCACCGACTTCGCCGACTCTGGCCTCGTCGACTCCAATGACGCCCCCGGCGGCAACGTGACCGGCTCTTCCGACCTCACCCCGGTTGCTGACCAGATCAAGATGCTCCACACCGTGTTGCCCGACGCCAAGACCGTCGGCATCCTCTTCTGCACGGCCGAGGCCAACTCCGAGCTCCAGGCCACCATGGCCGAGGACGCCTGCAAGGAGCAGGGCATCAAGTCCGAGCGCTACACCGCCTCGAGCTCCAACGAGATTCAGTCCGTCGTCGAGTCCATGATTGGCAAGGTCGACGCCATCTACGTCCCCACCGACAACACCATGGCAGCAAGCGCCGCCCTCATCTGCTCCACCGCCGAGGAAAACAACATCCCCGTCATCGCGGGCGAGCAGGGCATCTATGACGCCGGCGCGCTCTGCACCTACACCATCGACTACTATGAGCTGGGCAAACTTGCCGGCGACATGGCCGTGCGCATCCTGCGTGACGGCGAGGACCCCGCGACCATGGCCATCGAGTACTATCCCTCCGACAAGCTCGAGCTTCTTTACAACAAGGAGCTCTCGGAGAAGTACGGCATCGATTCCTCCGCGTGGGAGAGCCTCGGCGCGACCGCGTAAGCCATTCAGGTCGAAACCGCAATCTGGCCCCCCTCACGTTGCGATATCTGAGGGGGGCCAGATTGTACGTCGATTGAAGATGCGCAAACCAAGGGGCTTGTACTCCGGTTTCGGGCCCCTCTCGCTTGCGAGACAACAGAAAGGAGTTCGTTCATGCTGCAAGCCATGTTAGGCGCCGTGTCGCAGGGCATCCTGTGGGGCATCATGGTCCTGGGTGTCTTCATCACCTACAAGCTGCTCGACATCGCCGACCTCACGGTGGACGGAAGCTTCGCCCTAGGCGGCTGCGTGTGCGCAGTGCTCGTGGTCAACCAGGGCGTGGACCCTTGGCTCGCGCTACTCGCGGGCACGGTGGCCGGGATAGCGGCGGGCGCCGTGACCGGCCTTCTGCACACGCTCTTTGACATCCCCGCGATTCTCGCTGGCATCCTCACGCAGATCAGCCTCTGGTCAATCAACCTGCGGGTGATGGGCAAGTCCAACGTGCCGCTGCTCAAGAGCACGACCGTCTTTAGCTCAATCTCCGACGCCACGGGCATCTCGCAGGCGAACGTCACCATGATCGTCGGAGCGGTCTTTGCCGTGGCGGTCATCGCGCTGTTGTACTGGTTCTTTGGCACGGAAATCGGCAGTGCGCTGCGCGCCACGGGCAACAACGAGCACATGAGCCGTGCCCTCGGCATCGACACGCGCGTCACCAAGGTCATCGCACTCATGCTGAGCAACGGCCTTGTCGGCCTCGCGGGTGCCCTCATCTGCCAGAGCCAGAAGTACGCCGACATCGGCATGGGCACGGGCGGAATCATCATCGGCCTCGCCGCCATCGTAATCGGCGAGGTGTTGGGGCGGCTCACACCCGGCAAGTTGCGCTCGTTTTCAAGCCGACTCATCGCAGCCGTCGTGGGCTCGATAGTGTACTTCCTCATCCGCGCCATCGTGCTGCAGCTCGGCATGGACGCCAACGACATGAAGCTGCTCTCGGCCATCATCGTCGCCGTGGCGCTCGCGGTCCCCGTGGTATGGGAGCGCTATCAGCTGCGTCGCTCGTATTCGAAGGGAGGTGAGGCGTGATGCTCACCCTCACCGGAGTTCGCAAGACCTTCAACAAGGGCACCGTCAACGAAAAGCCCGCCCTGCTCGGTATCGACCTGCACCTCGGCAAGGGTGACTTCGTGACCGTCATCGGCGGCAACGGAGCGGGCAAGTCCACGATGCTCAACATGATTGCCGGAGTGTACCCGCTCGACTCGGGCAAGGTGGAGCTTGATGGGCACGACATTTCGCGGCTCTCGGAACACGCAAGGGCACGCTACCTTGGGCGCGTCTTTCAGGACCCGATGCGCGGCACGGCTGGCGATATGCAGATTGACGAGAATCTCGCACTGGCCAGGCGACGCGGTCAACGGCGCGGACTGGCTTGGGGCATCACGCGCGAGGAGCGCGAAGAATACCGCGAGTCGCTCGCGACGCTCGGGCTTGGGCTCGAGACGCGTCTTTCCGACAAAGTCGGCCTGCTCTCGGGCGGACAGCGTCAAGCGCTCACGCTGCTGATGGCGACGCTCAAGGAGCCGCAGCTGCTGCTGCTCGACGAGCACACGGCCGCGCTCGACCCAAAGACGGCCGCTAAGGTGCTCGAACTCACGCAGAGCATCGTCACCGAGCACGGCCTCACCACGCTCATGGTGACGCACAACATGCATGATGCCATTCGCCTCGGCAACCGCCTTATCATGATGAACGAGGGGCGAATCATCTACGACGTGCGCGGCGATGAGAAGGCTCGGCTGCATCGCGCTGACCTCATGGCGAAGTTCGAGGAGGTCAGCGGCGGTGAGCTCGCGAGCGACCGCATGCTGCTTGGATAGCGCTGGGTTCTGGGTTTTGGGGAGTGGCCCCTGGCATATACTGCGATTGCGTATGCTAGGGGCTGGTCCGGCCCGCTGGCGCACTGGGGCGGCTCCTTCGTGTTCTGCGCTGCGTCAGGAGCGCTTGGAGCTGGTGTAGGTGTCTTTGCGGGTGCTACGAGAGGAGATGATCTCCTCGCTCGTATACCATGCGCTGTCGGCTGTGGAGTACCACTTGCCGTTCTTTGCCGTGGCGTCAGGGAACGAACCTTCCCCTCTCATTTCGAAGCTGTCGCCCGTAGTCACGCGCACGAGCGATGTGCAGCCCTGAAACATGCCGTCCATGGTTTGTGCCTTGCTGGTGTCCCAGCCGGTGAAATCCAACTCCTTAAGAGCCGCGCAGCCGTCAAACGCGAATGCTGTGCTGGTGACGCGCGCGATATGCCAGTGCGAGACATCGAGCTTGCGCAAAGCCGAACAGCCCGCAAAGACACCGGCCATATCAGTCACGCCCGCGACGTCCCAACCAGAAACATCGAGTTTCTTGAGGGAGGAGCAGCCGTCAAACATGTGCGCGATGTTGTCGGCACGCGAAGTGTCCCATGCCGACACATCGAGTTTCTTGAGTGCGGAGCAGCCCTGAAATATCGACGACATGTTTTCCACGCACGCGGTCTCCCAGTCAGAGACGTTGAGGGAACGAAGCGAGGAGCAGCCCTCGAACATGCCGCTCATCTTTAGGGCCTTCGAGGTGTTCCAACCCGACACGTCCAACTTCTCAAGAGATGCGCAGCCGCAGAACATGTATAGCATGTCCTCGACACTCGACGTGTCCCAGCCGGAGGCGTCTAGCGACTCCAGACTCACGCAGTCAATGAACAGACAGTTCATGCTGGTGACGTTCGAGACATCCCAACCAGAGGCGTCCACCGAGCGGAGCGAGGTGCAGCCGTTAAACATGGATGCCATGCTGCGGACCCTCGACGTGTCGCAACTCGCGAGATCTGCCTCCTCTAGTTTGGTCATGCCACCAAAGAGACCCAAGCTCATGTCTGGTAGCACGACGCCTTCCTCAAAGCGAACGCTCCTGACGACATCGTCTATGTCGTGCCATGGAACATCGCCATAGGTGTCTTCTCCCATCCCCGCCTCCACCACAAGAAGGCCGTCGGCATTCACGGTCCACGGGCAACTGCCCCATGTGCCCGAAGCCACGATGTCAGAGGCCTGGGATTCACTACGCCCTCGTACATCGCCTCCCGAAGACGAGCTGTCGGACGCAGAGCAAGACGTCAGCGAGAATACGATCGCAACGCATGCAAGCGCAACGGAAAGAACCCTCACGGCGGAAAGCATCGGTTGATCCCATACGCAGCTCAGCCTAGCGCTTCGAAAGAAGCGTTGGGCCGCTCGGTCACGTAAAGCCACGTCGCGTCTTCTCATCCCAGTCTCCCCTCTCGTCCGAGTGTCAGACGTCATCGATTGCTTGATTATAGGTCGCGAGCGAGCCTTTGGTTGGCCGCGACGAATGCCGGGCAAAGCGCGGGGAGCGGGTGGCAAGCCGATACGTCCCAACTACCACAGCGTGATGGGTACGTATTGGGATGCAGCGCAAACGCTGAGCAGCCCATCTGGACTGCGTGCTTCGGTAAAGGTGGTGTCAGCGGCCTCGGCGCCCAACGCCTGCGCAAGGGCACGGACGGCGAGACTCGGACGGTTGTTTTCTTCGGAGAGGTGCATCGCGACCACGACCTCGGTGTTGTGCGTCACGAGCGCAGGGATGGCCTGGGCAGCTTGTTCGTTTGAGAGGTGCCCGCGCTCGCTCGCCACTCTTGCCTTAAGGTAAGCGGGATACGGACCCGTAGCCAAAAGGCGTGCGTCGTGGTTGGCTTCGATGCCGATGATTCTGCATCCGTACAGGGCATCGAGCGCGTCATCGGTGAGGAAGCCCGTATCGGTGGCCCAAGCCAGCGCGTCGAGCAGTTCGTCCTCATCCGGCTCTCCCGCCTGACCGCGCACTTCGAAGCGGAAGCAAGTCGGATCGTTTACGTCGTGAGAGGTGGAAAACGCCCGAATGACCATGCCACCCACCTCAACCGTGTCTCCGCTGTCGATGAGCGTGAAGGGCACATCGGCCAAGTTGCGGCGCCCGCTTGCCGTGCCCGCCGTTGCGTACACCGGCCCCATGAAGCGTCTGCACACAACAGGCAGTCCCGTCGTGTGGTCGCTGTGCTCATGTGTCACGAGAATTGCCTCAACACGCGAGAGATCACAACCCGCCTCCCGCGCACGCTCGTACAGACGCTTGCGAGAGAGGCCGCAGTCCACGAGAACCGAACCCGTCGGCCCCTCGACCACAGCGGCGTTTCCCTTGGACCCGCTCGCCAATATATGCAAGTGCATGTATGGGGTCATCGTATTCTTCCTCCGTGAGCGACCGTTGGATTGCGCATCATTCGGTGTTTGCTGCAGCGCCTTTCCATGGCTTGATTCGTAACAACTCGGGGCCCAGTCGGCGCTTCGCGACCTCAGTGTCGTACGCCACTTGCGCACGTAGCCAGTAGCCGTCCGTGAGCCCGAAGAAACGACACAAGCGCAGGTCAGTGTCTGCGGTCACAGCACGTCGGCCAAGCACAATCTGGCCGATGCGCTGCCTAGGAATGCCCGTCTCCTTGGCGAGACGATACTGGCTTATACCCATGGGCACAAGAAACTCCTCCCGCAGGAGCTCGCCTGGTGTAACGGGCTCC
>CACXDP010000218.1 GCA_902766445.1 uncultured Coriobacteriaceae bacterium | reverse complement strand
TGCGGAGAAGGCCGAGGCGGGCAAGGTGGTCCCGTTCCTGTGGAACCACGACAGCGGCGACATGGGATCCTACATCGGCACCGTGGCAGCGATGGAGGAGGACGAGCGCGGCCTCCTGTTCACGGCGTCGTTCGACGGCACCGACAGGGCCCAGCGCGCCCGCGAGCTCGCGAGGTCGGGCCGCGTGACCAAGTTCTCGTTCGCCTACGACACGCTGGACGAGGGCGAGGTCGAGCTTGAGGACGGCACCAAGGCCAACGAGCTGCGCAAGCTGAGGCTGCACGAGATCAGCCTCGTGATGTATCCGGCGAACGACGACACGTCGCTCGTCGAGGTCAAGGGGCTCTACAAGCCGACCACCAAGGTCGGCCGGCGCAACAGCGCCTCTGACGAGGAGGCCATACGACAGGTCATCGACCTGCTCCGCTCCGTGCTGGGCGAGCAGGACGGCACAGGCGACGGAAACGGCGACGGATCCGAGGGCGGCGAGGGCAAGGCCACGCCCAAGGGCCGCGAGGAGTCCGTGACCATCCCGCTCGCCGAGTACAAGCGTCTCATCATGCGAGAGTTTGGAGAGAGATGAACCTTAAGGAACGCTACCAGGCAGCCATCAAGCGACTCGAGGAGGCCGAGACCGCCGAGCAGGTGGAGCAGGCCAAAGCCGAGCTCGCCGTCCTCAAGGAGGCGATGGATGCCGCCGTCGAGGCGAGGGCTCAGCTCGCGGGCCTGGCCCCGGCCTCGCCCAAGAGCACCATGGCGGGCCAGGCCAAGGCCCTGCCACTGACCCCCGGCGCCGCCGCGGCGGCCCACGTCCGCGAGAGCGGCGTCACGATCCGCGAGAAGTTCGCCTTCTCCGCGGAGACAAAGGCCGCGGCCCCCATGGGCATCAACCCCGGGTCCGCCGACAGCCCCGTGATCGCGGCGACCACAGACGTCGACACCCGCATCGTCGAGGGCTACCGCCGTCCGCTCATGATCGCCGACCTCTTCGGCTCCGAGACCATTAGCGGCAACGCCCTCACCTACTACGTCGAGTCCCCCACCGTCGAGGGAGGCCCCTCCACGGTCGCCGAGAAGAGGCTCAAGCCCCTCACGAGCTTCGGTGACCCCACGCCCGTCACCGTCGCCCTCCAGAAGTCGACTACCAGGCGCTGCGCCTCTCCAAGGACGACAACCGCCAGTACCTTGCGGGAGGACCCTTCTACGGCCAGTACGGCAACGGCACCGTGACCGAGCAGCCACCGCTGTGGGGGCTTCGCACCGTCGTGACGCCAGCCGTCGCGCAGGGCACCAGCGTCGTCGGCGCGTTCAAGCTCGGCGGCTCCGTCATCCGCAGGGGCGGCGTCATCGTCAACGTCGCGAACACCAACGAGGACGACTTCGTGAAGAACCTCATCACCATCCTCATCGAGGAGCGCCTGGCGCTCGCGGTGCGCTACCCCGGGGCGTTCGACAAGATCTCGGTCGCGGATTAGCCGGAAGGAAGACCACGAGGGGCCGGGTTCCCGCCCGGCCCCGTCGAAGGGGGAGATGGAGATGCTCAAGGTGTACAAGGCCCCTAACGGCACCACGTGGCAGTACGAGGAGGGCAAGGCGCCCCCGGGCTACGTGGAGGCCAAGCCGGCCGCGACGAGGGACAAGTCCCGGACCGCGCGCTCGAAGCAAGCGACGACGCGCGCCGCGCCGGCGAACGGCAAGGCGTAGCCCATGGCGGCGACGCCCTGGGGCTACGACGTCGAGCTGCGCTCGATGCCCGGCATCCCGCCGCTCATCTCGCTGGGCGACTTCCACAACCTGACGGGCGGGGCGTTCAGCCAGGACGACCTGATCGAGGCGACCATCGCGGGCGTATCCGCCCGCATCCGCTCGTTCTGCGGGTGGCACATCTGGCCCGACCTCGAGTGCCGGGCCACGCTGGACGGGTCGAGGTTCCTGCCGCTCCCCGCCAGCCACGTGCTCTCCGTGTCGTCCGTGACCGTGCTGGGAAGGGAGCTCGACCCCTGCGAGTACGAGTGGGGGCGGGACGGGCTCGTGCGACTCCGCGTGCCCGCGCCAGACGCGTGGTCGTCGGTCGAGGTTCGCTACGTGGCTGGCCACGAGGGCGTGGCGTGCCCCGAGGACCTCGCCGCCCTCGTGGCGCATCGCGTCGTCCACAACGTGGCCATGCCGTTCGGAGTGCAGCAGGAGACGGTGGGGTCCGTATCGAAGTCATACGTCACGTCCATGGCCATCGAGGCCGGGGGCGTGAACCTCTCGGTGCGCGACCGCTCCGCGCTCGCGCCGTACCGGATATGGGAGGCGACATGATCGCGTCGTTCTGCACCCAGACGGTGACCGTCGAGCGTCCCAGGATGACGCCCTCGCGCGGCTCCGAGGTGGCCGACTGGTCGAGGCCCGAGGTCTTCGAGGTCCCGGGCTGCAGCGTGCAGCCCGGTGCGTTCGAGACCGAGCGCGACGGTCGTGCGGCCAACGTGCAGGGCGGCGCCAGGATGTGGGCGCCGCCTGACGCCGACGTGCGCCTCGGCGACCGCGTGCACGCACTCGGCGAGACGTGGTCTGTGGAGGCGGCGCCCCCGGCGTGGCCGGCGGGCGCGGGGCAGCTCGCGCACCGCGAGATCGCGCTGAGGCTGTGGAAGGGGTGAGAGCATGGCCTGCAACGTGAGGATGAGGTTCGTGAATCGCGCACAAAGCCGCATGGCGAGATGGGGATACCAAGGGGGATGAAAAGCATGTCAAGACACGCACGTCGAACGCCAAGAGGAACTGCGCATGGCCATGCTTGGGCTATCGCGGAAACCACACGCGGTCTCTCCTGAAACTGAAATCTTGGCAGAAATCCTTTCAGGATACATCTAAGAAGGATATCATAGGGAAACCGCGTGCAGTTCGCGGAACGGAAACAAGCTGCTGACAAGAAGAAACGCCCCCTGCCGTCCCTTAACAACGTGCTATAATTGCTATGTCAGGCCGACTGCGAGGAGGCAACGATGAAGCGGAAGCTGCCCATAGGGATACAGAGCTTCGAGAAGCTCCGCACTGACGGGTTCGTCTATGTCGATAAGAGCGCCTACATCCACGAGCTCGCTTGCTCAGGCGTGCCCGTGTTCCTGAGCCGGCCTCGTCGCTTTGGCAAGAGTCTGCTCGTATCGACGCTCAGGGCCTACTTCGAGGGCAGGCACGACCTCTTCGGGGGACTCGAGATCGAGCGGCTCGAGGGTGATGGCCCGGGCTCGTGGGTGGCGCGCCCGGTGTTCCACCTCGACCTCACGGGACAGGAATACAGCACAGTGGCGCTTGAGGATGCGCTGCGCGAGCAGCTTGGGAGATGGGAGCGTACCTACGGAAGCGCAGGCGCAATCACGCTGGGCGGGCGCTTTCAGGACCTGCTCGAGGCTGCGCATGCGCAGACAGGGCATCGTGTGGCCGTGCTCGTGGACGAGTATGACAAGCCCCTGCTGGACGCGATGGCAGACGAAGGCCTGCTTGAGCACAACAGGGCCGTGCTCAAGGGCTTCTTTTCCGTGCTTAAAAAGGCTGACGAGCACCTGAAGTTCGTCCTCATCACCGGCGTGACCAAGTTCAGCAAGGTGTCCATATTCAGCGACCTCAACCAACTGCGCGACATTTCGCTGAGCAGGCACTACGCGGCCATTTGCGGCATGACCGAGGAAGAGCTGCTGCGGGGATTCGGCCCGGAGCTGGGGGCCGTGGCCGAGGAGCTCGGGACGGACTCCGAGGGGTGCCTCGCCGCGCTGCGCGCCAAGTACGACGGCTACTGCTTCCACCCCGGCGGACCCGGGCGCGAGGGCTCCGGCCGCAGGGTGTACAACCCGTTCAGCCTGTTGAACGCGCTGGAGGAGCGCAGGCTGGGCTCCTACTGGTTCGAGACGGGCACCCCGACGTTCCTCGTGCGCCGCATGCGCGACGCCGGGCTCGACCCGAGGCGGCTCACCGACGGCACCATCTACGCCACCGAGCGGCGGCTCTCCGACTACCGCGCAGACGACCCGGACCCCGTGCCGCTGATGTTCCAGGCGGGCTACCTCACCATAGGCGCCGCCGACCAGAGGGGCGGGCGCTATGCGCTTTCCGTCCCCAACGGCGAGGTGCGCGACGGACTCGTGGAGAGCCTGCTGCCCACGTGGGCGCCGGGCTACTCCGAGTCGAGGGGCACCGACGTGTTCACGCTGCTCGACCTCGTGGATGCCGGCGACACCGAGGGGATGCGCGACGTGATAGCCGCGCTCTTCGCGTCCGTCCCCTACACCCGCGCAGACGACCCCTTCGAGAACTACTTCCAGGCGATCCTGTGGCTCGTCTTCGCGCTTCTGGGCCGCTACGTCTCCTGCGAGGTGCGCCAGGCGCGCGGCCGGGTGGACTGCGTCGTCGAGGCGCGTGAGCACGTCTACGTGATCGAGTTCAAGCGCGACGGCACGGCCGCGGAGGCCTTGGCGCAGGCGGAGGCCAGGGGCTACGCCGCGCCCTTCGCCGCCGACCGGCGTGAGCTGCACCTCGTCGGCTGCGCCTTCGACTCGCGGACCCGCCTGCTGAGCGACTGGGAGGAGCGATGAGTCGCCGCGTTAGCATGCCGAGAATGGCGTGTGGCATATAAGACGGGTATGGGCGGTACTCACCACCCATCATGTTCTTACGAGTGGGTGCGATGGAGTCGGATTCCCACTTCGCGCTTTCGTAGTGGCCCCGTCCCCGTCGTCACGTTGCCCAAGGGGGACACCCTCAGGTCAATCTGCCAGTTTGCGAAGAAATTGGCCATTGGAATTTGCGAGTTAGCGTAGAATACTGTCAAATGAATTTGTCGATTTGCGCACTAGGGAGGTCTTGTGCTCAAACGGAAGGTCACAGAGCATCTTGTAAGCTGGAAGAATACGACGAAAAAGGCCCTGCTCGTTACAGGTGCTCGCCAAGTAGGAAAGAGCTTTGCGATTCGCGAATTCGGAAAGGCCGAGTTCGGTTCCTATTTTGAGGCCAACCTTGCCCTCGATGCCGACGCCCGCGAGACCCTGTTTGGTGCTCGCAATGCTTCGGACTTCATAAACCGTATCTCTTTGCTAACACATTCGCCGCTCAAGGAGGGAGACGCCCTCGTTTTCATAGACGAGATACAAGAGTACCCTGAGATCGTGACCCTTGCGAAGGCTCTCGTGGAGGACGGGCGCTTTCGCTATGCTTTCTCGGGTTCTATGCTTGGCACCGAGTTCAAAGGGATTACCTCATTTCCCGTTGGCTATGTGGAGCAGCTGGTAATGCGCCCGCTCGATTTCGAGGAGTTCAGTTGGGCGGTAGGCGTCGGGGAGGATCCTCTTGCGGATGTGCGTGCGTGCCTGCGCGAGCAGCATGAGGTTCCGGGCTACCTGCACGACGCATTCTCGCGAAATTTCCGCGCGTATCTCGTTGCGGGAGGAATGCCGGAGGTCGTCCAAGCCTACATCGACGCTGGGTATTCGCTTACGAGAACTCGCGCCTTGCAGTCTGCTCTTGTGAGCCAATACGCGCAGGACATCTCCAAGTATGCTGGCACCCGTGCGCTTTCGGTTCGCGACATCTTCGACCTGCTGCCTCTGCAGCTTGAGGAGGACTCGCATCGGTTTGTGCTTGCCAGCATCGAGGAAGAGGCGCGCTACGATACTTACGACCGCGACTTTCTCTGGTTGGTGAATGCCGGTGTTGCCCACATGGTGAGGCAGACCACGGAGGCAAAGAGTCCTTTACGACGTACCGAAGTTCCGGGCAGATTCAAGCTGTACCAGTCGGACACGGGCATGCTGCTGTCACGCTATCCGCAGGCTACGGCGCGGGCGGTTTACCTTGATAGGCGGGACCAGAACCTCGGAGGTATCTACGAGAACGCGGTCGCCCAAGGGCTGGCGGCGGCGGGCATTCCGCTCTGGTACTTCTCGTCGGAGCGTGTGGGCGAGGTCGACTTCCTGATGCAGGGTGCGAATGGGCGCGTTTTGCCCATAGAGGTGAAGTCTGGCCGTAAGGTCAAGAGCCATGCCGCACTCAACAGGTTGTTGGGGGTCAGTGAGTACCGCATTCGGGACGCGATCGTGTTGTCGCGAAACAACGTATCCAAAGAGGGGTCCGTGCTCTATGCGCCGATTTACACGATCTTTTGTCTCGACGAGTTCACCGAGAAGGATGACGAAAACTTTACCTTTGCTCCTGTTGCGCTTGGGTGACCACGATCCCGCTGTGGGAAAGTGGTCATGACCACTTTCCCACAGCGGGATCGTGGTCATCACGCCTCAAAGATGCGACAGGAGTGTTCCTTGGTCTTGGCGTCGTAGGTCACGGCCATCACGAGGATGGGTACGCCCAGGTCGCGCAGGACCTGCGGGTAGTCACGGTCTAGCACCTGGTCAACCGCCGCGCGTACCGGCGCGTCCCACTTGAGCTCCACCAGGAGGGCGGGCCTGCCCGAGTCCCGCCTGGGCAGGTAGGCCACATCAGCGTAGCCGTGGCCCGAGGGAAGCTCGTCCACGACCGTCCACTCGTCCACGGCGGCAACGAGCGCAGCCCTCACTACCGCTCGCAGCGCAAGCTCGCCATTGTAGTGCATCGGCGCGCATGCCGCGTCGTGCGCACGACCGATGGCGGCGGCCACGGCCTCCTCGTCGTGCGCGAGCACGTCTTCCACTAGGCGCATCGAGTCGCGCATAACCTGCGCCATCCGCGGGTGTCGGCTCGCCTCGGTAGCGTTGCGCAGCTCACCGCGCACCTCCTCGTTGGGTACCCGCGCCTTCCCACTGCCTATGTCATAGCAGAGGTAGCCCAAGTGCACGAGCAGGGTGAGCGCGTCGTCACGATCCCTCACCGACGTCATGTCGTTCTGGAACCTCGATGGGTTCACTCGCAGCTCTTCGCCGCCGATAAGCCGCAGCACGTCTGCCTGAAGCCCCTCGAAGTCCATGTCTATGTAGTGGCGCAGCTCCTCGAAGGTCTCGGTAGAGGGCCAGTAGGAGCCTGTACGTCTCCTGGCGCACGCGCGTATGACCGAGTAGGGTGCGTAGGTGGCCTGATGGGTCGGTTCGCCCGCCTTCGGGTTGAACGCTGGCAGGTCGTAGCCATCGTACCAGCGCCGCACGTCGGCGATGTCCAGGCCGTACTTGGTACAGAGTGTCTGCACCTCGCGGTCGGTGAACCCAACGTAGGGGACGTACTGCGCGGGATCCACCATCGTGTACTCGTCAAAGTCGGAGACAGCGCTCTGGTGGGCGTACTTCTTGATGGGAAGGATTCCCGTCATGTAGGCGCCGGCGACGACCACCGGCGTGAGCGTGTTGCTCTTAAAGAGCGCGCGCAGCCAGTCGGCGTAAGCGTCCTGCGCGTCCCTCCTGCCTTGGGCTAGGCGGTAGGGCGCGTCCCACTCGTCAATCACGATCACGAACTTCTTGCCCGTGGCCTTGACCGCGTCCCACAGGGCGGCGGCCACTTCTGACTTTTTGCCCGACGCGCCGGACCCTGCGCCAGGTGCCAGCTCACGAAGTTCGGGCAGCACCGCGTCCGCTACGGCTCCTACCGCGTCCGCACCCTCCGCTGCCTGCATGATCTCAGCCATGTCGAGCGAGAGCACGTTGTACTCGTTCAGGTGCTCATCCCAGCCATCGCGCCGCGAGACCTCCAGTCTCTCGAAGAGGGCACGAGAGTCGCAGCCAACGCTGTAGAATGCCACGATCGACTGGGCAGCGTAGCTTTTGCCGAAGCGCCTGGGGCGGCTCACCATCACGAGTTTTTCGCTCGTCTCCACGGTCGAGTCAAAGAGCGTGATGAGGCCCGTCTTGTCGACGTACTTCGCCCTTACGACCTGCTCGAACCCCTCGTTTCCCGGGTTTACGTAGCGCCCCACGTTCGCCTCCCGCCACTTCGTCTGCATGCCACGATTATACCTTGACCGTGGGCAGAGGCGTCCCACGGGAACGTCGACTTGCCGAAGTGCCGGGGGGCGGCAGTAGAGCGTCACGTCACGTCTGTTGCACATGCGGTGTCTTCTCCATCGCCGGTGCGCGTCTGACATCAAGTATGCCGCGAGCTGGCCTAGGGTCGGGATCCGAACGCTATACTCGTATTGCGAAGCCCTTGTGCCGCGCGGTGGTTTGTTGAGATTTCGTCTTTAGAAGGAGGGCCATATGGCCGAGAAGTGGTGGCAAAAGGCGGTCGTCTACCAGATTTATCCAAAGAGCTTTCAGGACAGCGACGGAGACGGCGTAGGTGACCTGCCCGGCATCACGTCGAGGCTGCCGTACCTCGCGAAGCTCGGCGTGGACGTGATCTGGCTCAGCCCCGTCTACGCCTCGCCCATGGACGACAACGGCTACGACATCAGCGACTACCGCGCCATCGCGCCCGTGTTTGGCAGCATGGACGACTTCGACGCGATGCTCGCCCGCGCGCACGAGCTCGGGATGAGGGTCGTGATGGACTTGGTCGCCAACCACTCGTCCGACGAGCACCGCTGGTTCAAGGAGTCGCGCAGCAGCCGCACCAACCCGTACCGCGACTATTATTACTGGCGCGACCCCGTGGACGGCCATGAGCCCTCAAACATGGGCGCCGTCTTTGGCGGGAGCATCTGGGAGTGGGACGAGGCGACCGGGCAGTACTACCTGCACTGCTTCTCAAAGAAGCAGCCCGACCTCAACTGGGAGAACCCCCGCGTGCGCGACGAGGTGTACGACCTCATGGACTTCTGGCTCGCCAAGGGCGTGGACGGCTTTCGCATGGACGTGATCGGGATGATCGCCAAGGACACGACGTTTCCGAGCGGCGAGCCGGGGCCGACGGGCTACTCTCCCTTGTGGCCGCTCATCAACGACGACCAGGTTCACGTGTGGCTTCGCGAGATGCGTGAGCGCGTGCTTTCCCGATACGACACCATGACCGTGGGGGAGTGCGGCGGCGCCACCGTGGAGACGGCAAAGAAGTACGCGAACTTGGATGGAAGCGAGCTCTCCATGGTGTTCCAGTTCGAGCACGTGAGCCTCACCGGAAGTCCCGAGCGTGGCAAGTGGGTGACCGACAAGCCCAGGCTCTCTGACCTCAAGCGCGTGTTTGAGCGTTGGGAGACGGGTCTCGAGGGCGTCGCCTGGAACAGTCTGTATTGGGACAACCACGACCAGCCGCGTGCGGTGAGCCGTTGGGTCGAGGCGAGCGAAGAGAACCGCGAGCGCGCGGCAAAGATGCTGGCCACGTGCCTGCACCTCATGAAGGGGACGCCCTACATATATCAGGGCGAGGAGCTGGGCATGACCAACTACCCC
>CACXDP010000217.1 GCA_902766445.1 uncultured Coriobacteriaceae bacterium | reverse complement strand
GGGATGCCACAACGTCACGCTCAACGTCTGGGCCTGCAACGAAGGGGCACTTCGCTTCTACGAGCACCTCGGTCTCAAACCGCAGAAGTACTGCTTAGAGCGCATTCTCTAGGACCTTATTCGACCGCCGAATTGGAAAGGAACACACGTGGCCGAACCAAACCCCAAACACCTCGCCTCAGACTCACCTGCACGCAAGCACCCCATCGCCATCATTCTCGTCTGTATACTGGTCGTCGCAGGCCTTGTCGTGGGCGAGACCTATGCAAAGCCCTATCTCAGCGATTTCTATCACCAAGTTCTCGGTAACGCCCAGACGGCTCCCACTACGCAGGCTGCGAGCGCTACCGACACGTCCACCGATCAGACCGCGACTGACCAAGCAACTGCCGAGGGAGAGGGCGAGGCGGTCGAAGAACCCGCCCCAGAGCCAGAACCTCCGGCACAGCCTGTAACCATCGAGGCCATGATGATTGGTGACGTCCTCATGCATGACCGCCTCGTGTATAGCGGCGCCCGTGATGACGGCAGCTTCAACTACGACTTCCTCTTTGAGCACATCAAGCCCTACATCGACGCCGCCGAGATTCGCATCCTCAACCAAGAGACCGTCATGGGCCTGCCCGAGGCCGGCTACTCCATGACCAACGGTGGGATGGGGCCTATCATGAACTCCCCCACTGCCCTTGCCGACTCGGAGATGCGCTTCGGGTTCAACTTCATCCTCAACGCCCACAATCACGTCTATGACCAAGGCTACGATGGCTTGGCGCACGAGATGGATTACTGGAAGCAAAAGTATCCCACCGTGCCCATTCTCGGCGTCGACAACCCACATCGTGCCGAGGGCGACATGTCGCAGAACCTCGTGGACAACGTCTGCCTCTACGAGAAGGACGGGTTCAAGATCGCGTTCCTCAACCATACCTACGACACCAATGAGCACCCCAACTACGAGACCGACAGCAAGTTCTGCTCGTACTTAACCGAGGAAAAGATACGCGCCGACGTGCAGAAGGCCCGCGATGCAGGAGTCGATCTCATCGTCGCTTGCCCGCACTGGGGACAGCAGTACACAACCGAGACCTCCGAGGAGGAGAATACCTTCTCGAAGCTCTACACCGATCTGGGCGTGGACCTCATCTTTGGCTGCCATCCCCACATCCTGCAGCGCTGCGAGATGCTGCGCAACGCCCAGGGACACAAAACCGTGTGCTTCTTCTCGATGGGCAACTACGTGGCAAGCCTCATGAGCCCTGAGTGCCTCATCGGCGGCATCGCACGTGCCACCTTCGTCAAGGAGGCCGATGGCACGGCGCACGTCGCGGCCGCAAGCCTCGTACCTACCGTCATCTGCAATACGGACGGACCCAACATGACGGCCTTCCCCATCCTCGACTACACCTGGGACATCGCCGCAATGAACGATAGCGGCATGACGCCTGACGGTGCCCAAGCTTGGTGCTCCGAGGTGTTTGGGCCGAACTACGACCCCGCCACGGGCGTCTACACGCAGGACATGAACGCCGAAGGTCGCCTAGTTTAGGTTGAATGGGGACGGACAATGGGGACGGGGGCGTTTGTCCCGCGAGCGGGACAAACGCCCCCGTCCCCATTGTCCGTCCCCCATTGTCCGCGAAAGGAGCTCCCCAAACGAAGACTTGGGGAGCTCCTTTTCGTATGCTTCCGAAGAAAGACTATCTCAGACGATTAGCCCGATCACGAAAGCGCAAATGCCGCCGAGAACTATGGTAATCGGCAAGGTCGTGAACCACGCGCGCACGATGCTGCCTGCCATACCCCACCGCACGCGCTTGGCGCCACGAGCACTGCCAGCACCCATGATGGCGGTGTTGATGACCTGGGTGGTGCTCACAGGCGCGCCGAGGGCAGTCATAGTCTCGATGGCCAGACCGGATGACACCTGCGCCACAAACCCAATCGAGGGGTCGAGCTTGGTCACACCGTTCCCGACCGTCTTCATGATGCGCTGCCCGCCGATGGAAGTGCCAAGCGCCATGCAGGCAGCGCAGGCGACCTTCACCCAGAACGGTACGCCGGAATCAGGCGCCAAGTTGCCACTCGTCACAAGCGCGAGCGTGATGATGCCCATTGTCTTCTGGGCGTCATTGTTGCCATGGCTGTAGGACATGAACGCAGACGAGAGAATCTGCAGGCGGTGAAAGAGGCCGTTGGCCTTCTTTGGCGTCCAATCGGCAAAGAACTCGTACACGATCTTCATGAAAAAGTACCCCAGCACGAGACCAATCAGGGGCGACGTAAAGAGAGGCACGATGACCTTCATGGCCACGCCCTCCCACAGGATATTCCCCGTGTTTCCGCTAAAGACAATCGTCGCACCGATGAGACTGCCGATGAGCGCGTGCGAAGAACTTGACGGGATGCCCTGCCACCACGTGAAGAGGTCCCAGATGATGGCGCCGAGCAGGGCAGCAAGTATCACGTAGAGCTCGAGCTGTACGCTCACGATGCCCTTGGCAATCGTCATGGCGACGCTCTCGCTGGTCAAAGCGCCGATGAAGTTCATCACCGCGCTCATGAGGATGGCCGCACGCACCGGAAGCGCGCGCGTATAGACCGTAGTCGCGATGGCGTTGGCCGTATCGTGGAAACCGTTGATGAACTCAAACACGAAGGCCGAGACAAGCACCGCGAGCAGAAGAGCACTAAGCATTTTTCATAATCACGCCCTGGACGATATCGCAGGCGTGCTCGCAGGCGTTAAGGGCAAGTTCCATACGGTCAAAGACGCGCGACCACTTCATGATGTCAAGCGTGGGTACGTCCCCGTGGAAGAGGTCGGCAAGGGCGTTCTTGTACACCGCATCGCCTTCGTCCTCCGTCACGTCAACGGCCAAGGCCGTCTCCATGACAATGCTGTTCTTCTTGAAGCTGGAGAAGTTGTCGAGCACCACAGCAACCTGACCGATAGCCTTGACGGTAACGTCGGCCAACTGGATTGCCTCAGGGCGCATCTCGTTAATATTGAAGAGGTCCAGACGACTCGCAGCCGCCTCCATGTAATCCACCACGTCATCGAGACGTTTGACAAGCGCGCTGATGTCCTCGCGATCGAAGGGCGTGATGAACGAGTTGCTCAGCTCCATGAAAATCTTTCGCGCCTGCTCATCGCAGATGTTCTCGTATTCCTTCATGCTCGGCACGAGGGCTCGTGACGCAGGAAACTCATGGAAGATACGCTGATACACCTCCCCTACCGTAACGAGCTTCTCACCGTACTCTCGAAAAAGACTGTAAAAAACGTCTTCTTTGCGTTTGACCCTACTCATGGTCGCACCTCTTTCAATCGGTAACTAAATTGTACGCAAAACGAAAGAATGATGTGTGGAGCCTTCCGTTATCGTGTTTCGACTTGGCTTCACCGAATGTAACGAAAGCCACATTGACAAACGAATGTCGATGTGCTGACCACGATCCCGCTGTGGGGAAGTGGTCAAAAGTGACCACTTCCCCACAGCGGGATCGTGGTCATCTTTTTTTGAAAAGTCGCGACATTTTGCTCGCTAAGCTCGTATCTTTGGTGTAGTGGCCCAACAGAAGGGAGATGCTATGAAGCGGACATTGACGGCGTTATCGGTTGCCCTGGCACTCGCGATGGGACTTGTGGCATGTGGACTCGTACCGCAGCCCTTGGAGTCCGAGGCACCCACGGCACCAGAACCCACCCCGACCGAGCAACCGGAGACGACGAGCGAACCCACGGAAACGCTGGGCACCACAAAGAACGAGGGCATGCCTGTCGAGGAGGTGGGCGACGTCTACATGGACACGATGGATGCGGAGTCGGAGTCCTACATGCCGGTTGCACCCCCTGAGTCGTACAACACCGAGGAGTATAGCGACATCGATGAGATCGGCTTTATTTCCACCAAGTCGCGTCCCCTCTCGACGATCTCGGCTGACGTGGATACGGCAAGCTACGCAAACCTGCGTCGCATGCTGCGCGACGGGTGGAAGACGCTTGCGACGGCCGAAGTGGGCACGAGCGACGACAAGAAGTCCGGCGAGGACGAGTATCCGGTTGAGTATTACGACTATGATTACGATTACACGGGAGTCATTCCTGCGGGATCCGTGCGCATCGAAGAGATGCTCAACTACTTCGACTATGATTACGCGACGCCTGAGGGTGAGGACCTCTTCCGCATCAACGCACGCCTCGGGAAGTGCCCGTGGAACCCCGACACCGAGCTCCTCGTGCTTGGCTATGCCACTGGCAAGGAAGACGAGAGCTTCGCGCAGAAGGGCTCAAACCTCGTCTTCCTGATTGACGTCTCCGGCTCGATGGACGAGGCTGACAAGCTTCCCCTGCTCCAGAGCTCCTTTGGTGAGCTTGTGGGAACGCTCGGTGAGAACGACCGGGTCTCCATCGTCACCTATTCTGGCGAGGAAGAGGTCGTGCTCGAGGGTGCCAAGGGCAAGGACCAGCAGACCATCATGCGCGCCGTGCGCGGCCTCAAGGCCGAAGGCTCGACGAACGGCGAGGCAGGCCTTCGCATGGCCTACGAAATCGCCGAAAAGAACCGCATCGAGGGTGGCATCAACCGCATCGTGATGGCCTCCGACGGCGATCTCAACGTGGGCATGACGAGCGAGAGCGACCTGCACGACTTCGTGGACAAGCAGCGCGAGAAGGGCATCTACCTCTCGGTTCTCGGTTTCGGTGCCGGCAACTACAAGGACAACAAGATGGAGACCCTAGCCGACCACGGCAACGGCTCATACCACTACATCGACTGCGAGGCAGAGGCAAAGCGTGTCTTTGGCGAGCGCATCACGGCGAACCTCGTGCCCTTTGCCGACGACGTAAAGATGCAGGTGGAGTTCAATCCTGCACAGGTAAAGGCCTATCGTCTCATCGGCTACGAGAATCGCGCGATGGCCGACGAGGACTTCGAGAACGACGAGAAAGACGCGGGCGAGGTCGGGCCAAACAGCCAGTTCACGGTGGTGTATGAGGTCGTGCGTCCGGATTCTGCGATGGAGTTCAGCGAGCCGGAGCTCAAGTACGAGCAGACCACGACGGATGCGAACGCCTCCACCGAGTGGCTGACCGCCAAACTGCGCTATCAGCCCGCCGCAGGTGGTGACGTTCGCGAGCAGGAGCTCGTCGTCACGGAGAAGGACTGGGCGGAGGATCCGGGAGACGACTGGCGCTTCGCGGGTGCCGTGAGCGAGTTCGGCATGCTGCTGCGCGACTCAGAATACAAGGGGACGAGCACGTTCGACAGCGTGCGCAAGCTCACGAACGCAGGTGACAACGAACTGCGCAAGGAGTTCCTCGAGCTGGTGGACCTGGCCGAAAAGAACTGACCTGCGCGAACCAAATCACGCGTATGAAAGAAGGGGCTGCTTGGCAGCCCCTTCTTTGCGTGAGGTCGTTGTGGTGAGTCGTGCTATGACGCCCAAATCGCCTGCATGAACTTGACGTAGGCCTCGTCGCAGATGCTGAGCGTGCGGTTCAGCAGCTCGTAGCACGTATCTCCCACGACGTTGGGTGCGAGGATCTGGTCGCCGCTTGCGACGATATCGTTGTCCTTGTCGAGGAAGAACGTGAGCCAGCGGTAGTTGACGTTGGCCGCGTTGATGGCGCGTAGGGCCGCCTCGGTCTTTCCCTCGGGTACATGGGCTATGACGCCACTGCCGAAGTGCATGGACTCACCATCGTTGTCAAACCAGAAGAACACGTCGAGGTGGCTCATGTTTTCCATGTTGTATCCGATGCGTACGGCGGGCTGCGCCGCCTCGTGCTCGGCATACTTGATGTCGCGCTGGTCGAGGGCCGTCTCGAACGCTATGAGGTTTGCTGCTCCAGATGCCATGGCCGCTCCTTGCTCTCGTGTGTGGTGTGGCCTATTCTAGCACGTATTAAAGGAATCGAGCTAACCGACCGATGACCACGATCCCGCTGTGGGAAAGTGGTCAAAAGTGACCACTTCCCCACAGCGGGATCGTGGTCATAGGTATCCCTATCGGTAATAACTCCTCCCATCGTTAACTCCGAAGAGCTTGCGCAAGTAGTCGCTCTTACCACTGAGCACACGATCCACGTACACATGGCTATCGTCAACACGGAAGAATGCCAAATAACCATGTGCTTCGACGAATCGCCAATCCGAACGGATGCTACAGACGGTATCAAGTGGTGCCGTCGCATAGGGAAAGTCGACAATTCCATCCACACGATCAAGAATCGCCATGATGACTTTATCCGCAGCAGAAGGCTCGCCATTCTCGACGGCTATCCAATCCCAAATAGTATCCAAGTCGCTAACAGCAAGTGGGGACCAGACAACCTCAGCCGACATCCGATGCCCTTCCCGCAAAGTGTGCCCGCACATCCGTCGAACTCACCCAGCCATCGGACTCACCAGACACACGGCCCCGGCCAAGCTCGGAGAACAACGCCTGCTCGGCCACGAGGCAGTCGTAGTCACTCATATCAAGTATGGCATAACGACCATGTCCATTCTTGGTGAGGAATACCGGGGAACCAGGAGCAACTTCATCTAGAACATCTGAATAGCTACGTAACGTCGAAACAGGCATGATAGTAGGCATTGGGCATCTCCAATAAAAACGCTGTAAAATCTTGCTCAATATTGTACAGCATCTGCGGAATCTCCGGAAGCCGAGCTCTCTCTGACCACGATCCCGCCGTGGGAAGGTGGTCACTTTTGACCACCTTCCCACGGCGGGATCGTGGTCACTCCTCGTCCAGCACGTACCAGAGGGATGAATCCTCGTAACGGACGAGAGTGCCGGCATCGCTTCGCACAACCTCGCACGCGACCGACATCGCACCGTCCTCGCTCGCCGCTTCTGCTGTCTCAGCCAGAGACTCGTCCACTTCGTCGTCAAAGGCCTTACCCACGCGCATACGCTCTCCCGAGGCCAAAGTGACGAGCGGGCACTCGATTGCCAGTGACGACTGGGGAAGCGTGGACTTGGCTACGGGATTGGCAGACTCACCAGCAACACTTTCCTCTTCCTCGTAGGCGACGGAGTCGAAACGCACGCTTGACTCAGGCGACGTGCTTGCGCTAGGCCTCACGAGAAGTACGGCTATCAAGAGGCACGCAGCCAAGGGCAGCAACGCCAGCCATGCGCGGCCCACGCGCCTTTCCGCCCCTCGTGGCATCGTTTCGACGGTTTCCCCCGTCCCCGCAGGCTCCGCCTGCAGCACCCGCGCGAGCACACGCTCCTCAACCTCGGCGCTCGGCGAGAATGCGTCGTACGCCTCGTGTAACCGCAAGCTCAGCTCATCTTCGCGCGACATCCGGTCCTCCATCACGCACCCCCCAGCGCCGTCTTGAGCAGTCCTCGCGCATCACGCAGGCGATTTCGCACCGTCGACGCGGGTATGCCCAGCATGCGGGCAATCTCGGCCGTCTTGTAGCCCTCATAGTAGTACATGTACACACAGTCCTTGTACTTCGCTGGAAGCCGCAGCACCGCGTCCACGGTTTCGTCCAGATGGTCAGACTCCCCCGTCACCATCTCCATACGCTCTCCGAAAGACTCCGTCCTCTTGCGCCGCGCACTCTTGAGCTCGTCCTTGCACAGGTTCGCCGCGCACACGATGAGCCAAGCCTTCTCATGCCCCTCGTCCTCGAAGCCGCGCGGATGATCCAAGAGTTTCATAAAAACGCCCTGCGCCGCATCCTCGGCATCTGCCGCCGAACCCAAGTACGAATAACAAAGCCTGTACACCATGGCAAAGTGCCGTCGAAAGACAGCCTCTATGTCAGAGGGCGATCCGACATCCCGCACAAGCTTGTTCGTCATAACCCTGCACACCTACGAGCTGAGGCTCTGCAGCACGTCGAAGCGGTCGATGCGTATCAGAATCTGTTCGAGATCGACCATCGGCCGCAGCAGCGCCCGACGCCTGTGCCCAACAAATACGCTTACGCTACGATCCTGCAGCGCGGTCAGCGAGGTAACCCACTCCATGGCGCTGATGTCTTCGTATCGAATCGTCACGGTAGGACCAAAGAATGGCGTCACGGTCATGAAGTCATCAAAGGTCACCACCTTGTAGCGCCGCAACATGACCCACAGCGCAAACGCGGTGACGTGAAATGCGCCAAAAAACGCCAGGACGACGATGCTGTCGACCTCGAACACGCTCAGCACACATAGCCAAGTAAGCAGCACCCCAAGCGCGCCCATGAACGCCATGGCAAAGACGATTCCCCACGAAAAGGTATTCGCGATTACATAGGTATCGTGGTGGCTGTGATGCCGCTCCGAGATGTCGGCGCCACTTGCCCACACAATCAACGCCGAGAGTATCGGAATGCCCACCACCAAACCAGTAAGGAACCACTTCTCTGCCACGAAAGTCACCTATTCCTCGATGAGGCGACGGCGCACGGCGGCAACATCCTCATCAGGCACGCCACATTCGAGCAAGAAACTCTCGACCCCGTCATGCACCTGGTCCATGACGTCGTAGGTCTTTTCGATGACTTCGGCGGCCGAGTCGAGAATCGGGCGCCAACGACGAAGATCCGGATCCTCCCACTGCGCATACCACATCGGAGAGCGCATTAGGTTGGGGCGGGTCTGCACGTAGTTGGCCACGATATCCCACTTGTCCACACCGGCAAGGCTCAGAAGCAGCATCGCAAGAACCCCCGTACGGTCCTTGCCCACCGCACAGTGAAAGAGCACGCATCCCTCAGGAGCCTCAGCGATGAAGCGGAAGCAGGCGCGGACTCCCTCGTAGTTCTCGAGAATCATCCGATACATCTGATCCATGGGCACGCTCGCGGGATCGAATCCGCCCGGCTGATCCATTTCGGCGATGTTGAACTCGAGCAGGGGGATGTTTGCGTGCACCACGTTTCGGGCGATGGGTTTGTCTGGATCGTTGGCAACCTCAGACGGGTCACGCAGGTCGATAACGGCACGAACACCGTAGTCGTACAAGAAGCGCTCGTCACGCGCAGTGAGCATGGAGAGTCCATCAGAGCGCAGGAAGCGGTGGAAGAGGGTCTGTCCGCCGTTTGCCGTGGGATAGCCACCCAAATCGCGCACGTTGTCCGCGCCTTCGAGCGGTAGCCGTACCCAACTTCGTTCGTAAGGATCCATAGGTTCCCTTCTGTCTTGCCGATACCCTCGGCAGATTGGCATCGTCACTACTGTAGCGCAAACGACACGCCAACGTGCGGCTGAAGCGGTGGAGTGGCACACGAAAGGGGTGACCCCTTCCGCGTGCCCCTTCATTCGGTACTAGGCTTTCAGCGAGGCCTCGATGCGGTCAAAGACGGTCTCGCCCAGCTCGTCGCCCTCCAGCACGAAGCCCTTACCCTCGCGGAAGTTCTCCTTCGCCACGCTGATCATGAGCTTGATGCGATTGAGCTGGTTCACCTCGGAGGCACCGGGGTCGTAGTCCACGGCCACGATGTTGCTCTCGGGATGCATCTGGCGCAGGCGCTTGATTACCGACTTGCCGACCACGTGGTTGGGCAGGCAGGCGAAAGGCGAGGCGCAGACGATGTTTGGCGTGCCGGTCTCGATGAGCTCGATCATCTCGGCCGTGAGGAGCCAGCCCTCCCCCATCGTGTTGCAGAGTGAGAGTACCTGCTCGGCCTTCTTTCCAAGGTCAAATATCTGCGTGTACGGCTCGAAGCGTTCGCTCTCCTCGAGCATCTCGTTGATTGGCGCACGCAGGGCGTCGATGGCTGCGATGCCGATGCCGTGCGTCAGGCGCTTCTGCGGCTTGGTGCCGAGCTCGTGCTTGAGATGGATCTGGTTCGACGTGCCAAAGAGGAAGAAGTCCACGAGTCCCGGCACATTGGCCTCACAACCCTCGGCCTCGATGACGCGCACGACATCGTTGTTTGCCGTGGGATGGAACTTCACGAGAATTTCACCCACCACGCCGACACGCGGTTTCGAGCGGTCGTTGACGAGCGGCAGGGTATCAAAGGCCTTGACCGTGTCGCGACAGAGCCGATAGAACGTCTTGCGCGAGGCACGAGGTACCTGCACCTTGGCGCGAGCCATGAGGTCGGCGTAGAGCTTGTCGGCGGCGCCGGGCACGGCCTCATAGGGGCGCGTGCGGTAGAGACACTGCATGATGAGGTCGCCATACAGCAGCGAGTAAATGGCGCTCATCAAGAGCCGCGGCTGCAGGATGTTGAAGCCAGGGTTGGACTCGTCGAGGCCACCGGCCACCGAGAGCGAGATGACGGGAATCTCGGGATGCCCAGACTCCTTGAGCGCCTTGCGAATGAGGGCGATGTAGTTGGTCGCGCGGCACCCGCCGCCGGTCTGCGAGATGAGCACAGCGGTGCGCTTGAGGTCATACTTACCCGAGAGCACTGCGTTGATGAGCTGGCCCGTCACGAGGATCGACGGATAGCAGATGTCGTTGTTCACGTACTTGAGGCCCGCATCGACTGCGCCCGGGTCCACCGAGGGAAGAAGCACCAGGTTGTAACCGCCATCGCGCAGCACGGCCTCCACCAGCTCGAAGTGGATGGGCGACATCTGCGGCGCGAGGATGGTGTAGCCACCCTCCTGCATCTCTTTGGTGAAGCGCACCTTGTTGAACGCCGCACTCTGCGAGGGACGATACACCGGGGGTCGGCGGCGCAGGTCAGTCTGGCGTGCCTGCTCCAACGAACCGTCGGCCATGCGCACCTCTGGCGGCTCGACCTCGGTCGTTTCGCCGCGCTCGACCTGCAACTCAAGCTTCTCGCGCTCCTCCTCAAGGGCGGCCATGAGCGAGCGGATGCGAATGCGCGCGGCACCGAGGTTCGAGACCTCGTCTATCTTTAGCACGGTGTAAATCTTGTCGCTAGCCTCGAGAATCTCCTGCACCTGGTCGCAGGTCAGCGCATCGAGACCACAGCCGAAACTGTTGAGCTGCACGAGGTCGAGGTCGTTGCGCGTGGCGACAAAACGCGCCGCTCGATACAGGCGACTGTGGTACATCCACTGGTCGACCACGCGGATGGGCCGCTCGGGAGCCATCTTGTGCGCCACGCTGTCCTCGGTCAGAACCGCAAAGCCAAAGCCGTTCACCAGCTCTGGAATGGCATGGTTGATCTCGGGGTCGTTGTGGTAGGGACGGCCCGCGATTACGATGCCGTGCGCGTCGTGCTTCTCGATCCAGGCAAGGGCCTCGTCGCCCATACGATGCATGGCGTCCTTGAACTCGAGGTCCGCCTGCCAGGCCGCATCGACGGCCGCGCTGATCTGCTTGCGCGTTATGCGCATGCCCCGAAAGCGGCCTTTGCCGTGCTTTGCGTCCTCTTCGCGCTGTAGCGACACGATCTCGTAGAGGCGACGCTTGAGCTCGCTCTTGTTGTCGTAGGGCAAGAACGGCGCCAGATACTCCACCTCGGGCGTGTCGAGCTCGTCCACGTTGAGCTCGAGCGCCTGGGGATAGCTCATCACGATGGGGCAGTTGTAATGGTTGCCGGCCGTCTCGTCTTCCTGACGCTCCCAGCGCACGCAGGGCATCCAGATGAAATCCACGTCCTTCTCGAGCAGGTTCATGATGTGGCCATGGCTGAGTTTGGCAGGATAGCACACGCTCTCGCTCGGCATGGACTCGATGCCTGCCTCGTATATGCGCTTGGTGGATTGGTCGGAAAGCACCACCGCGAAGCCGAGGCGGGTGAAGAACTCGTGCCAGAAGGGGTAGTTTTCGTACATGTTGAGCGCACGCGGGATGCCCACGGTGCCGCGCGGTGCGTCCTCGGGAGCTAGTCCCTCACGGTTAAAGAGCAGCTCGTTCTTTGTCTTGAAGAGGTTCGGCGCCTCAACCGCGCCCTTGCGCGTGCGGCCAGAGCCCTTCTCGCAACGGTTGCCGGTGATGAAGCGCCTGCCTCCGCCGAAATCGTTGATCGTGAGCAGGCAGTTGTTTGAACAGCGCCCGCAGTTGACCTTGGTGAGCTTAACCGTGAGCTCGTTGAGCGCGCGGCGGTCGAGCACCGTCGAGATGCCGTCGTGGCCGGCGCGGTCGCGCGCGAGCAAGGCCGCCCCATAGGCGCCCATGTTGCCCGCGATGTCGGGGCGAATGACCTCGCGCCCGGTGAGCATCTCGAAGGCACGCAGGGTTGCGTCGCTCATGAAGGTGCCGCCCTGCACCACGATGTGGGCGCCTATCTCGTCGTAG
>CACXDP010000216.1 GCA_902766445.1 uncultured Coriobacteriaceae bacterium | reverse complement strand
TGCCGCTCCCCACGTCGGCACACGCGCAGGCGCGGACGGCACCGCTACGTGCTACATTGTAAGGACACGGCTCAGCAAACTGAGGACTCACGATGGGCGACGTCGCGCTCGTCGGGTCTTCGGGCTGCGGCAAGTCCACGCTCGCCGCGCGCGATGCGGGCATCCACGAGGACATCCTGAAGATGCCCGGCGGCTACCAGCGCACTTGATGCCCAGACCGAGGCCCATGTGATGCGGCACATCCGCAACCGTGGCATCACCTGCATCGTGGTGGCGCACCGGCTTTCCACCATACGCGACTGCGACGAGATCATCGTGCTCGACGAGGGCAAGGTGGTAGAGCGCGGCACGCACGACGAACTCATGGCCGAGGACGGCCTGTACGCAACGCTCGTCGCGTTCGAATGAGGAGGTGAGGGCAGCGCGTGGACGCGTGACGGCTACTTCTTCTTGCGCTTCCAGAACACGACACCCACCGCAGCAACGATTGCGGCAACGATGACGGCGATGAGCGTGCCGTTCGTATTGTCCGCGGACTGCTCCGAAGCCTCCGTAGCTTTAGCCGAATCGGCATCCTTGGCATCGCTCTTGGCGGTGTCCTTCATGGCGGTGTCCGTCTTCTTGGTGTCCTTCTTCGTGGTTTCCTTCTCGGCGTCCACCGTCACCTGCTTCCCCTTGGCGTCGGTGAAGCTGACGGTAGTGCCCTTGACCTCGACTTCGTCGCCGGCCTCGTTGCGTATGGTCACGCTCCCGTCCGAGCTGGTCTCCATAACGTACGATTGGCTGTCGTCGAGCACGCTCGAGTCACCAGAGGGGGCCACGAGCACGAGATAAGCATTGTCATCCACTGTCACGACCGACCCGTCGGTTAACTTGATGCCCGGAGTGGTGCTATCGGTGGCCTGCGAGGAATCGCCCCCCTGCGAGGAGCTTGGTTTCTGAGAGGAGCCAGACGTCTGAGAGGAGCTTGAATCCTGCTCGTCGTCATCCGGGACGCCGTCTTGTGACAACTCGGTCTCCATGTTCACCGGTTCGCCGGTCAATTCATCGATGATGATGCCGTCCTGGCTCTGGTTGCCGCCACTCCCAGCATCGCCGTCCTGCGTGGCCGGCTGCGACGAGCCGCTCGATTGCGACGAGCCGCTCGATTGCGACGAGTCGCCAGATTGCGTCGATTCGCCAGACGAAGTCGGCGCGTCGACCGAATCGTCACCATGATCGAGCTCAACCGGCACGAAGCCACCGGTCATCTCGGTCTCGTTCTCCATAGCGTATGCCCACGAACCGGAGCACATGAGGCTCGCAGCCATGAACAGTGCCACAAACGTACGCTTATCTGCCAACATCTTCATATACTCCCTCTGTCTGGAAACGCGGCCCATCCCCGCAACGGTCAACGTGGGAACAACTCACGCTCAAGTCTCTTGCACGCATTCGCGTTTCTTGCAGCGCTTCCTCGTAACGAATCCGCCTCTACTCCGCGAAGTACGCCTTCTCTGTCTGACTATCTGTTTATAGTAGTAGCATGGCATCATGGCATGTTTCCTTTTGCCTTGCACTTCTCAAATCCGCCCGAGGAAGGCTGCCACGACCTCACGGTACTCATCCGGAGCCACGAGGACGGACTCTGCGTGGTCGGCTCCAGCCACGTAATGAAGCTCGCGGACACCCGCCGCCCGATCGTACAACTCCTGCGCGCTTTGCGGTGGGACCGTAGTGTCCGCGTCTCCTTGTACGAAGAGAATCGGGACGGCATTGCCATCCAGCACATCGATCGGCCGCATGTCGTCCAACGAGTACCCATAGAGGACGCGGATGCCGACGTCAGCAAGGTTCACCAAGAATCCCGGCGCGTGCACCGTACTGAGCCTTTGCCGCAAGGCGCTCTCGACGTCGGCAAAGGCGCAATCCGAGACGACGAAGTCGACCTCAGGATCGTGCGCCAGTGCCGCAATCGTCGTCGAGGCACCGAGGGACTCACCATGGAGCCCTAGCTGGCCAAGCTCCGGATAGCGCTCTCGCGTGTCCTTGACCAGTTCTACGAGGTCTTTGCCCTCAAGAATCCCATAGGTGCAGAACGTAGGCTCGTCCTCACCGTGCCCACGCATGTCGTAGATGATGCAGTTGTAGCCCAGCTCCATATACATGGGCACATACTTGAGCGAACCGATGTGGTTGTCCGTGTTTCCGTGCGTAAGGATGACGTAGCGATCCGTCGGGTTCGGGTTTGCGAGCAGCTCGACGTGCAGCTCGTAATCATCGAAGCTGGTCACGAGATAGTCCGTCTTGTCCAAATCCGTGTAAAAGCTCGTGTCGTAGCGCGCCGATTGCCACTCCCAGGCCTCCTCCAAGGTGGGTCGCTTTCCGTTCATCACGAAGTGCGCTAGTACCAGCGAAGTCACGCAGGTCAGTAGCGCCAGAACCGCCACTACCACAACCATCATGTTCAAGCCCTTACTGCCCTTCTGTGCCATCTTGCCTATCCCAGCCACCGTCCCCTCCTTGCCGCCGCTAACGCTGTCATCGCTAACGCACGGTTCCACGAGACAGACCATCTTGAGTGTCGAGCCATCCTCCCTAATGCGCGAAGTACGCCTCCGCGGACCGATTGTAGCGGTAGAGCGCCATCATGGCGTGCTGCAGGGCCTCGCGCTGCGCGCTGCCCGCCGCGTCCGTGGAGAGCGCCCAGCGGGCGTAGCCGAGCGGGCCGTGGTGCGCCGCGGCGGTCTCGGAGCCGTTGCTGACCTCGATGTCGTACATGTCGTCGACGTCCTGCGCGGCGATGCCCTTGACCTCCACGTAGTACAT